>JBFWPD010000318.1:0-5251 GCA_050250175.1 Vicinamibacterales bacterium | reverse complement strand
TGGCTGGTGTTGATCCTTGGGCTCGCGATCGTCGTCGGGCTGATCTGGCTTGCGGTGAATGCCGGCTAGCCTGGGACGATTCAGCTTGGACTCTGCCGGACGGCCCCGATGATTTCCGGAAGCCGCTCTGCGAAGGCACCGCGCGTCAGCACCTGGCCGATCCCCGCCTTTCTCGCGGCATCGAAGAGCTCCGTCTGCGTATGTCCTGCGAAGCCGAGCGTCGGGATTCTCGCGAGTGCCACATCGGCTTTCATCGCGGCGACGATGCCGAGCGTGTCGATGCGGACGGTCGTGAGGTCGAGCAGGACCAGCGCCGGGGGTGCGTCACGCATGCTGGCAAGCGCGCTGTCAACCGATCGCGCGACTGACAGTGGGACACCAAGATGACCTGCGACCGATCGAATCTTGGACGTGAACAGCAGATCGTCGAGAACCGCGAGGACCATAGGCTTCATGATAATCGAGACCCGAGCTGTCGGACCCTTCTTCAAGAACGGCTTCGTGGTCGGATGCGAGACGACGCGCGAGGCCATCGTCATCGATCCGGGCGACGAAGTTCAGGCGCTTGTCGGATTCGTGCGACGGGAAGAGCTCGTTGTGAAGCACATCCTGCTGACGCACGCACATGTCGATCACGTGACGGGCGTCGGACCGGCGAAGGAGGCTTTCGACGTGCCGGTTCATCTGCATCGTGCCGACCTGTTCCTTTACGAGCGTGCCGCGGATCAGGCCCTGATGTTCGGCTTGCCTGTGCCCGAGCTTCCTCCCGTGGATTCGTTTTACGAGGAAGGACAGGTCATTGCGTTCGGCGAGTATGTCGTCCGCCCGCTTCACACTCCCGGTCATTGTCCAGGAGGGGTGTGTCTGCAGGCGGGCAGGAGGACAGAACCGGGCCAGGACCTGTTCGTGGGTGACACGCTTTTTGCCGGATCGATCGGGCGCACGGACCTGCCAGGCGGCGACTACGAGATCCTGCTCTCGTCGATTCGGAACGTCCTGTTGCCGCTGGGAGACTCCGCGCGTGTTTATCCCGGGCACGGTCCGGCGACGACGATCGGAGAGGAGAGGCGCACGAATCCCTTTCTGGTGCGCTAGAAGCGGCCTGAACCTACGAAGCGTTGCGCTCGACGGTCAGCTCGATTCGGCCGACACGCAGCCGGTCGCCGCCCGCGAGCGGAGCGCGTGTGACCCGCCGATCGTTCACGAACGTGCCGTTGGTGCTCGAGAGGTCGATGACCTCGAGCTTCTCCTCATTGGCCTCGAGGCGGCAATGCACTCTCGAGACGAGCGCCGCATCCACGATGAAGTCTGCGCGAGGCGCGCGCCCGACGGTCTTCACCGTTCCTGGTCGAATACGAAAGGTGAACGGATCGGATCCCTCCGAAACACTCCGCAGAATCCACATGGCGACTAGTTGGCCTGAAGGGTCCGGGTGAGCCAGTCGGCGATCGCTCCACTGACGGCCGGGCTGACGTTGCGATCAGGAAGCGTGTTGTATTCCTCGACCTCCCCGGTCGTCGCCGGGACCAGGAGGTGGTTGAGGCCAGGAAGACGCACGACCTCGACAGTCGCGCGATCGTCGTCGCGCTGCTGCGCAAGCTTCTCGAGACGGTCCGCATTGCCCGGCGCCACCTGCGTGTCGAGCAGCCCCTGAACGATCAAGAGCGGCTGATCGACGTCACGGAGCGTTCTGGCGGGGTCGAACGACAGGAAACTGCGGAACCAGGGCGTGTCGGCCTGCTGCCGCAGATGCGGCGGAATCTCGTCCCAGCCTTCGCCCTTCAGGACCGCCTGCTGAATGCGTTTCTGGAGCGCGATCGTTTCCTGCTTCTGTGCGTCCGGTTGAGCGGAGCGTGACAGCGAGTGTTCCAGTTGTGCCATGTTCAGCTCGGCGCCTGTGGTTCCGGTGGAGGCAAGGAGCGCCACGGCCTCGATGCGATCCTCGCGCGCAGCCGCGAGCAGAGCGACGATCGCGCCGTCGCCCCGGCCGGCGACCGCGATTCGACGCCGGTCCACGTCGTCGCGGTCGCTCATGAACCTGACCGCACCACGCAGATCGGCCGCGTAGTCCTCGAGCGTGGCCGACTCGGGGCGGCCGCCGCTCTGTCCGACGCCGCGCGGATCGTAGCGGAGGACGAGGAAGCCTGCGTCGGCGAGAGCAACGGCAAGCTGTCCGTTGATTGGCACGCCTGCGATCGTTTCGTCCCGGTCGGCGGTTCCCGAGCCGCTCACGAGTATTACGGCGGGAAGACGTCCGGCGGCCGGCTTTGCAGGCTTCGAGATCGTCCCTGCCAGCTGAAATCCGTTCGCGGGAATCAAAACGTTCTCGTCACCCTCGCGCGTGACCGCTACTCTGCGCGCTGAAACCGAGGCGATGTCCTCCCGGACCACCTCGAGGCTCTGAACGGGCACGCTCAGCCGCAGCAGCCGCCCTGATTCGTCGCCCCAGACCTCCGCAGCATACGACGGGGCGTTCGGACGATGGACCGTGAGCGGCGTGCGTCGTGCCTGAATCGTGCGTGCGACGGTCTGGATCGTCTCGGTCGTTGATGCTCCGACCGTCATCGTCATCGAGCCCTGCGGCGCGACGTAGACCGCCAGCGTGTCGCCTTCCGACGCCGTGCGCAGTCGTGCGGCGACGGCTTCGTACGGCGCGATCGTTGCGCCCGGCAGCAGTATCGCGGAGGGGTCGATGGTATGAGTGGCTTCGCGCGAGCTGCCTGACGTCTCGATCGTACTCACCGCACTCGTGCCCGATATCTGCGTGCGGACGAGCGTTGGTTGCCCGGCAACGGTTGCATCGATCTCGAGATCGAGCGGCCGCCATGAGGCATCGTAGTGCAGTGCGACTCGCCGAGAAATGACCTCGATAGGAGGTCCGATCTGCCCGCTGCCGACGATCGTCCAGCCGCCATCGGTCTGTTCGACCGAGATCTGCTCGGTGCCGACCTGGTTCGACTGAAACGCGATGATGAATTGAGACGCCCCTGCCGCGGCCGGAGGCTGTGCCTCCACAGGCGTCGCGTGCGCCAGGGCGAGGCCGGCGACGATCGCGATGACCCGGCTAGAATGAGGAATCAACGCATCCAAGCATAGCACCATGATTCAGGGGTCTCTCTCCAGCTTCCGCGAGCAATACGACGCCGCCAGAACTCAGGCGGCCGTGGTTGATCGGGCCATGCATGGCCGGCTGACGCTCACGGGTGCTGATCGCCGGAGCTTTCTTCACGGGCTATTCACAAACGACATTGCTGCGCTCGCCCCGGGCCAGGGGTGTTACACGGCGTATCTCACGCCGCAGGGCCGGATGATCGCCGACCTCTGGGTCTACGAGCTCGGCGACTCCATTCTGCTCGTCGTCGATCGGACGCTGAAGGACGCGATGCTGTCGCGGCTCGATCAGTTGATCTTTGCCGAGGACGTTCAGATCCGCGACTCGAGCGACGAGTACTGGGCGGGCGCTCTCGTCGGACCAGCCGCCGCGGGATTCGTTGCGGATGTGGTCCAGGGTGCGACCAGAGACGAATTGCTTGCTTTGCCGGAACATGCGAATCGCCGCGTGAGCTTCGAAGGGGAACCGGCAGTCGTCCTTCGCATCACGGACGTCGGCGAGCCGGGATACGAGATCCTGGTGCCTCGGGCACACCAGGAGAAGATCGAACAGGCTCTGCGGCCGTTGCCTCGAGTCGGGCCTGACGTTGCCGAGGCGTTGCGGATCGAGTCGGGCCTGCCCAAATTTTTGGTCGACATGACCGACGAGACGATCCCGCTCGAGGCCGGCATCGAGTCGCGAGCGATCAGCATGACGAAAGGGTGCTACGTCGGTCAGGAGGTCATCGTTCGGGTGCTGCATCGTGGACACGGTCGGGTGTCGGAGAGGCTGGTCCCGCTCGTGCTCGAGAGTGGCGGCCCGCCGGCAGCAGGCGCGGAAGTCCGCGTGAGCGGGCAGAGCGCCGGACGCATCACAAGCAGCGCGATCTCGCCTGCGCTCGGCAAACCGATTGCGCTTGCCTACCTGCAGCGGACGCTTGCGGCGGCGGGTACAGAGGTGGAGGTGGACGGTGCGAAGGGAGTGGTGCGTGACGCTCCGGTGACCGATCGCCTGCGCGGAGGATCTACGAGCTCGCTGCCGTAAGAAGGCGGATCAGCTCAGCGTCCGCCGGCGGAAGAGCGATTGACGCCAGCTCCTCTCGCGCGATCCATTGCATCGCCTGGCCGAGTTGAGGCGTCGGGGTGCCGGAGATGGCGCACTCGAGGAAGTGAAGCTCTACGGAACGCTCTGAATAATCGTGCCGCGTCACGAGGATCTCCCGTCCCACGACAGACTCGACCGCAAGTTCCTCCCGCAGCTCGCGACGAAGGCAGTCAGCGACCGATTCTCCAGCCTCGCACTTGCCGCCGGGGAACTCCCACAGCCCTTCGAGGTGAGTTCCTCGCAGGCGCCGCGTCAGGAGCACTCGGCCACCCTGTTCGATCACACCCGCGGCAACGACAACCAGCATCACCGGGTGCGCGTTCCCGCCGGAGGCGAGCTCTCGCCATTCGCGAGGTGCGCCGTCATGCGGCAGGCCTTGGCCATCGGGCAGACCAGGCACCGTGGATTTCTCGCGACGCAGACCATGGCTCCGAGGTCCATCAGCGCCTGATTGAAGTCGAAGGCATGCCGCACGGGCACGAGCACCTCGGACACGGCCCACAGGTGGCGAACCATCGCGTGGGATTTCGGATCTCCGTGACCGACGAAGACGCGAAAGAGCACGCGGGCGACATTGGTGTCGAGGATCGCCGCGCGTTCACGGAAGGCGAAGCTGCGGATGGCCCCCGCCGTGTAGGCGCCGATGCCCTTGAACGAGAGGAGCGTTTCCTCGTCGGCAGGCAGCCGGCCGCCGTAACGTGACACGGACTCGCGCGCAATCGTCTGGAGGCGCCGGGGCCTGATGTTGTAGCCGAGCGGCCGCCATGTCTCGGTGACTTCCTGCTCCGGTGCGTCCGCCAGCGCCGACAAGCTCGGATACTTATCGAGCCACTCCTTGTACTTCGGCAGCACGCGATCGACCTGCGTCTGCTGCAGCATGATCTCCGAGACGAGGATGTGGTACGGATCGCTCGTGCGCCGCCACGGAAGATCGCGGCCGTGGCGGCGATACCAGGACAGCAGCCGCCGCCGAAAGCGCTGTCGTTCTGCGGGAGCCGGCAGGGGAAGAGCCTCCGGGCGCTTTGCCATCAGGAATGGGTTGGAGCAGATCGGAAG
>JBFWPD010000317.1:0-5292 GCA_050250175.1 Vicinamibacterales bacterium | reverse complement strand
GCTCTTCGCCCCAGCCGAATGCGCGAACTACGTCCGCCACTGCGGCTATCGCATCGCTGTACGGAAATGAAAAACGCTCTAGAGTCCTTTGGGTCCTAAAGGTCAGGTCCTATGGGTCCTCTTGGTGCCTTGGGCCTGGGTGAGGACCCAAAGGACCTTCAAGACCCTCAGGGCACGCCGGCTGCCGGCAGGTGCATCCGCTTGACGACCATGCTCAACATGCGCTCGCCGGATACCGGCGATTCGCTCTCCTCGGTGACCAGATAGTACATGTCGTCGCCCGTGACCGTCGCCAGCACTGCCCCCGGCCCGCCGGCAAGACCCGTCTCGATCACCGCGGCATCGCTGACGACGCGTCCACGCGTCAATGGCATCTCGACGATACGACGGGAGCCGTCGGACAGGCGCTGCACCCCAATCAGACCGTTTCTGTGCCAGCGGATGCGTTCAAAGCCTGTCAGATCGACGCCGTTCGGTGCGGTGACCGCGGCGACGGTCCGCTGCTGCAGATCGAGTCGTGCTATCCCTGTGCGATGCGCAACATAGGCGACGCGATCATCGCCCGGGGTCGTGATGCTCGTCGGCGCTTCCAGCTCGAGCGCCATGCGCTCCTCGAGCGACTTCGCTCCCGGCCGGTACCCGATCACCCTCGGCGACTCTGCGTCGAGAACCAGGAGCGCACCGCTCGCGGCAACAGCCAGGTCGATGAGCCGGACGCGCTCGAACTCGGTCGGGGACTCGATCATCGCGACCGCTCGGCCCGAGATCAACTGGAGCCGGTGAATCGCGCCGACGTATCCGTTCGGAGCCGTGCTCGCGACCCACAGGTCGCCCCGCTTTGCGTCGATCTCGAACGCGGTGACGTCGTTGAATTGCGCCGTCGCCGCGAGAACGAGATTGTCGGCCTTTGTGCTTCCCTCTCCGACGACGACCACGCGCCGGCCCTGGACGTCGCCAAACAGGAAGCGGCGCGACACGGCATCGTAGGCAAGAGCGCTTGCGACGAAGGGCGCAGTCGAAAATCTCGAGACCTCCTCCGACGGCCGCTGATCGAACTTGAGCGCAGAGGCAGGAGTTGGTGCGGCTGCCGATGGTGTCACGACGGCCGGCGTGGCTGACGCCGCGGGCGCCGTTGCGGCGGGAGCAACCGGTTCAGCAGGCTTCGGCGGAGCCGCGACAAGAGGCTCTGACGTCGCTGCAGGAGCCGGCGGAGGCACGGCGACGGCAGGCAGTGGCGCGGCTAGTGCCGCCGCCGCCGCGGCGGCCGGTGCGGCCGGTGCGGATGACGACGGTGGAGTCACGCGTGCAGGCGCAGCAGGCACTGGCGCCGCAGGCGCGGCCGCGGTAGATGCCGTTGAAGGGGCTGTTGATGATTCCGGCACGCGCGCCTTTGCGATCCGCGTGAGCGCTGCCTCGACCTCCGGCCAGCCGGGCAACCGTCGCGCGCGATCGAAATCAGGCTCGCTCAGCGCGTCCTCGCCGGCCCCTCGCGCTGCAAGACGTCCCAGTGTGACGAGCGCGTCGCTCGACCGCCCGCCGAGTGCCTGCGCACGAGCGAGCAGGTACATCAGCTCAGCATTGTTCGCGGGTCCGCGCTGCACCGCACGCCAGGCGAAATCCAGGAACCGTCCATAGTCAGCCGCCGTCCTCGCGTCAATGGCGAATTGACGGCACTCCTCCCACTTCGCGCAGTCCGCGGGCTTCGTATTCTGGGCGAAGGCGACGCTGAACGGCGCAGCGGCAAGGACGGAAAGGACAAGGAGGACCGCTACCGCGGCAGAGCTGAAGGTCAGGGGACGCACTCGGGTGCCGACATCATACCGAAGGCGGGCGTGGCGCGAATCACATCTGCAGCCCGAGCGTGTCGCGTACCACTTCGTGGCCGCGCAAGCGGTCCTCCCCAGCTGTGGATCAGCGTCCGCCCGGGGACGCGGTCCCGTCGGAGAGGAACCGCTGGACCGTCGAGAGCATGGCGGCGGGATCTGCGGGTTTCACGACGACGCCGTCGAAGTACCGGCCGAGCACACCCTCGAAAGCCACAGGCGCCGATGTGTACGCGACGACTTTCACCTGCCGGGTGGCTTCACTGGCGCGCATCAACCGCGCAGCCTCGATGCCGTCCAGAACGGGCATCGTCAGATCCATGACGACGAGGGCAAGCTGCAGGCAGTGAGCGGCGATGACGGCTTCGAGTCCGTTTGCCGCGAGGACCGTTCGGATCCCCTCCGCCTCGAGCACTTCGCTCACGAGATGACGGTTGTCGGCGCCGTCGTCCACCACGAGCACGCAGGCCGCAACTGGTGACGAAGGGCCGTCTGCCATGGCGGCGTCGGCGCCCAGCAGTCTGCTCACAAGCTCTTCGAGCGCCTGCGCCTGATCGCGAGCTTCGACGCAGCGATTGCGCATCTCGTCACGGAGGGCGGAGGGATCCGCTGCCTCTTCCAGAGCGCGTACCAGGCGCGTGAGCCGCTCTTCATGGCTGCGAGCGCCTGCGAGAAGCCGGACGGAGTCACCAGGATCGCCGACAGACTGTGAATGTCGAAGGTGAACGCCATCAGTCCGCACCGAGGTGGGCGTGAGAAGGCTAACAGACCGCCCCTTCAAAAACCAGTACAACAATAGGCTACAGACGACTTGTCGGCAACAGACACACGACGTCGGTTCTCGACAGACAGGGATTCCATGGCTGTGCTTGGATGCTGCATTTCCTGCACCCCTCTACCGAGGAGGTGGATTGAGCCCCCGAACGGACCGTCAATCAGGTGCTTCGCGATCTGGCTCGAGCAGACCGGAGGGTGTTCAAGGAACCGGTCACTGAATGAAAGCCCATCCGTTGCAGCGCGGCATGGTGCCCGGCTGTCAGCGAATCGGCGTCGATCCTCCGCGAGAAGGGCATCATCGACTATCGCCGGGGCGTGCTGACCATCCGCGACGCACAGCGGCTTCGCAAGATCACGTGCGAGTGCTTCGAAGCGGTGTCACGCGTCACACGCGCAGCCGATCGGCTTGGCGCGCGAAGCGGCGATGGCTCGCCGGCGTCCACTCTCGATCGAACGCGTCACGGGTGCCGTCCCGTGACGCGGACCCGCGGATTTCGGAACCGTTCTTTCACTGCGATTTGTAGCCGCGCAGTGAAACATCTTCACAGGGAGAACGGCGACCCTGAAGCCCTGTACACAGTTCTGTGACGGCTGAAAAATACTGAGAAAAGCGGCGACCCCTTCGCGAGGGCTGCTGGGGCACAGCGATTGCAGAGCTCCCGGCACACCTCAAGGAGGGTCGATGAAAACCTCTGCACGCTACGTTCTGTCCGCCGCCGGCGCCGTGATCGTCTGTTTCACAGTCGCCTGCTCGCAGTCCTCGCCAGCTTCACCATCAGACACCAGCGGCCTGGGCGCCGTTGGGCTTCAAAGCGGAACAACGATTCGGGGCAGCGTGAGCGGGGGCACGGGGGGGAGCAACCTGGGCGCCCAGCTGATGCCGTCCGCTGTCAAGGTATGCGTAGCCGGCACCGATAACTGCGACCTCGCGGACGGCGATGGCGACTTCGAGCTGAAGGGAGATTTTTCCGGCGACGTTCAGCTCGAGTTCACCGGTCCTGACGGCACTGTGAACCTCACCGTTCCTGGCGTCGTTGCCGGCGAAACCGTTACCGTCATCGTCGATCTCTTCGGGACAACCGGAGAGCTCGAGATCGAGTCGCGATCGGACGACGACGACTCCGAAGGCGACGACGTCTCGGAAGACGACGTGTCCGAGGATGATGTGTCCGAGGACGACGTCTCGGGGGATGATCTCTCAGAGGACGATATTTCCGAAGACGACGTATCAGAGGACGACATCTCCAAAGACGATGATTCGGAAGATGACGTATCTGAGGACGATGACTCCGAAGACGATCTCTCGGAAGACGACGATTCCGAGGACGACGGTCAAGACGCGACGGCCGGAGTGTAGTCGAATCCGAACGCTGCGCCGGATTCGCTTGTGAACGACAATCGCCGCGGGGCCACCGTAACGATCGACGGGCGCTCCGCGGCGATTGCTGTTTTTGTCCTCTGCCTCATCGTCGAGATCGGACTTGTTCTCCTCGACTACTTCGTCAACTACGGCCGTCTGTCGCAGAGCGCAGCGGTTCGACGATTCGCAAACATCGCCAGGGAAGATGGCATCGCATCCTGGTTTGCCAGCACGCAGACGCTGCTTGTCGGTCTCACGGCGTGGATCTTCTGGCTCGGTGCCCGGGCCGACTCGAGTGCCGCATGGCGGCGGCGCGGGTGGCTGCTCGTAGCCGTGCTGTTCACCTACATGGCGGTAGACGATGCCGCACAGCTGCACGAGCGGATGGGTGCGGCCTTGAGAAGCGCATGGCCGGTGTCCTTCCCGACCTTCATGTGGCACCTGGCGTTTGCGCCGATCTTTGCGATCGCGGGAATCCTCGCGGCGGTCTTCCTGTGGCGCGAGTTCGGCGGCGGCTGGAGCGCGTGGCTTCTGGTGGCTGGTTTTGCGCTGTTCGGATTCGCAGTGGGACTCGACTTCATCGAAGGCCTCGAGCCCGACCATCCGTGGAACGTCTACGCCATCTTCCTCCGATCGGGTGCCGATGGCGCCTCGATCGACAGCCGGCAGTACGAAACATTCCTGCACTTCTCGCGCTCGGTCGAGGAGGTTGCCGAGATGCTGGGCACGACGTGCATCTGGACGTCGCTGCTCTCCCACCTGGGCGCGATGCCGGATATCCGTTTTCAGTCCTGATCCATTCACTTCGCCGCCGGAATCCGGCACACTTACGACCGTCGAGGCATGGGATCCGCACCTTCACGCGACGATGCCGCGCGCACTCGTCGTGCGGACTGGTGGGTCCACGGCGCCGTGCCAGTCGCGGTCGTGCATGGCGCGCTCGTGGGCTTTCTCCGCAGCCGGCCCGGAGAGATCGCGATACCACTCTGGACCTGGGGACCGCCGCTCGTCATTGTCTCGGCGGCGGTGCTGCTCGCTGGCTCGCTCGTTTCGGCCTGGCGCGGCTTCGGGTGGACCTGGAAACGGACGGCTGCCTTCGCGATCCTGGCCGGACTGGTCATCACCCTCCCCGTCTATCGCACGTTCCCTTCCGCCTACGACGACACGCCGAGCGACGTGCTCATGGATCTCCCGCTCGAGGGTCCGGTCACGGTCGCCTGGGGCGGACGCAGTCCCGGGCGGAACTATCACGTGGGTTCTCCGGCCGAGCGGTGGGCCTTCGACCTGCTGATCACCGTGGATGGCGTGAGTCACAGGAACGCCGGCAAGGTC
>JBFWPD010000316.1:0-5303 GCA_050250175.1 Vicinamibacterales bacterium | reverse complement strand
GGGACGGGGGACAGGAAGGGTCATCCTGCTTATCCCGCCTGTCCTGCCCCTCCTGCCCCTCCTGGCCGCCCCGCCCGTCACTTCACCGTCTCCCGGACGACCTCTTCGATCGTTGTCACGCCGTCCTTCACCTTCCGCAGACCGCTCATGCGAAGCGTGAGCATCCCCTCGTCTACCGCTTTGCGGCGCAGTTCCATACCGGAGGCGCCCACGAGGATGAGCTCGCGCAGTTCTTCAGTGACCTCCATCACCTCGTAGAGGCCGACGCGTCCCCGGTATCCCGTGAGGTTGCACCGGTCGCAGCCGACTCCGCGCATGGGCGTGATCATCGAGGCGTCGTCGTGCGAGAAGCCGGCCTGTACCAGCGCGGGAACCGGCACCGCGTGGGGCTCGCGACAGTGCTGGCAGATGCGACGCACGAGGCGCTGCGCACAGATGAGATGCACGGAGTTGGCGACGAGGAAGGGCTCGATGCCCATGTTCATCAGCCGGTTGATCGTGCTCGGCGCGTCGTTGGTGTGCAGCGTGGACAGAACCAGATGGCCGGTCAGCGCGGCCTTGACGGCAATCTCCGCCGTCTCGAAATCGCGGATCTCGCCGACGAGGATGATGTTGGGGTCCTGGCGGAGAAACGACCGCAGCGCGGCGGCGAAATTGAGGCCGATGTTCTCGCGGACCTGCACCTGGTTGATGCCCGCCAGATTGAACTCGACGGGATCCTCGGCGGTGATGATGTTGGTCTCGGGGGTATTGATCTTCGAGATCGACGAATAGAGGGTATTGGTCTTGCCGCTGCCTGTCGGTCCCGTCACGAGGACCATGCCCCACGGACGAAGGATGGCCGCCTCGAACCTGGCGAGCGACTCGGGCTCGAAGCCGAGCTGCGTCATGTCGAGCATCAACTTGTCCTTGTCGAGCAGACGCATCACGATCTTTTCGCCGAAGAGCGTGGGGAGCACCGACACGCGGAAGTCGATCTCCTTCGGAACGCCGTTCTCGTTGAAGCGGATCTTGATGCGACCATCCTGCGGCAGGCGCTTCTCCGCGATGTCGAGCTTCGACATGATCTTGATGCGCGACGCGATCGCATCGCGCAGCCGCATCGGCGGGCTCATGATGTTGTAGAGAATCCCGTCGATTCGATATCTGACCCGCAGCTCCTTCTCGTACGGCTCTATGTGGATGTCGCTCGCGCCCTTTTGAATCGCGGACATCAACACCACGTTGACCAGCCGGACAACGGGTGCTTCCTCGCTCTGCCTGGCGAGCGCGTCGGCGCTGATCTCCTGGAGCTCCTCGAGAACCTCGACGTCGCCCGCGTTCTCGAGCGTGGCCTGGATCTCTTCAAGACCACGGCTCGCCATCTCCAGCGTGCTCGGGCCGCTGGGCGCGACGACGGCCGACGCCTTCACGGTTGACGGGTAGTAGCGCTCGATGGCCGCCGCCACCGCGGCTTCGGAGGCGACCACGGGCTCGACGCTGTAGCCCGTCATGAACTTGATGTCGTCCATCGCGAAGACGTTGGTTGGATCCGTCATCGCGATCGTGAGGGTCGCGCCCGAACGGCTGAGCGGAAGGATCTGGTACTTCAGCGCGGTGTCGGCGGGGATCAGCTTGACGACGCTCGGATCGATCTCGAACTGGGAGAGGTTGATCGAAGGAACGCCATACTGCTTGCTCAGCAGCGCGGTGATCTCCTCGTCCTTCACGAGGCCGAGCTTAATCAGATTGTGACCGAGCTTCCCCCCATTGGCCTTCTGATGGTTCAAGGCCTGCTGAAGCTGATCGGGGGTGATCCGCTTCTCTTTGAGGAGGAGCTCGCCGATGCGGACGGCCATGAGGCTGGACGCTGTCTCGTGATGCTGCCGGATCGCCTAGAAGGTGGCGCCCACGCCGAGGGACCATCCCTCGCGTGACTTGTCGGAACCGCGGGTAATCGCTCCCTCGAGGTGCAGTCCGGAGGGCAGCGGAACGCTCACGCCACCGCTCAGGGCCTCACCACCGGATCCGACGATGTTGGTGCTGATGCCGCCACGGAGACCGATCCGCCGTTCCCAGAGCCAGCCCTCGATGCCTGCGGCAACGTGGCGGACGTCGCCGACCGGGGTCGGCTCCCGGGTGAGATCGGCGTCAAAGGCCAGCGTCATGGGCACCTGCACTTCGCGGCCGACGAATGCGGCACCAAGACGAACTCCGCGCTTGAGGCGCAGGTCGCCCCCGTTGTCAGCAAAACGAGGCTCGTTGACGTTTCTCACCGTGGCTCCGACACGCACCGGCCCGGCGGAGACCATCAGTCCCAGGTCCGCGCTGAACCGGGTGTCCACCGGCACATCCAGCTGATCCGCCGCCTCGGGGCCAGAGCCGGTCAGGTCGTGTAACTGTCCGCCTCTCAGCACCTTGACGGTCGCACCTACGACGATTCCGTCGCCCAAGGACTGTCCAAAGGCGAAACCGTAGCGGCTGAGCGCAGTCGCACGGACCCCAAGCTGGTTCGCTTCCTCTTCTTGTCGGTTTGGGGATTCCGGGTCGATAGACGGCAGAGCTGGGGACTCGTTGACCCGTATTCGGTTGTACCCGAACCCGAGTGCCGGGAATACCACGGAAAATCCGCTGTTGCGGCCCTGGAACGGACTGCTCTCCGCCTCCTCGCCGGTGAGCCGGCCCCGTTCGGTGACCATGCTGAAGTAGGCTCCGGTCGCAAGTCCGGCAGGATTCCACCAGATGGCCGAGGCGTCGTCTGCCACCGCGGTAAAGGCACCTGCCATGCCCTGGGCGCGGATGCCCATTGATTCGTGAATCTGGGAGCTGGCTGTGAGCGGAAGCGAGAAGATCAGTGCAGCCAGGAGGAACAGCAGTCGTGCAGGCGATGTGGGGAGCATCCACTGAGAATATCGGCGCAGACGCGTCGACGGCCGAGATCTTCGCCCTGCTTGCGCGCAGACTCAGCCGGCTGAAGCCCTCTTGTGACACGCAAGTCTTAGAGTGACTGGCACTTGGACGCATCGCGTCGAACCCGGAGTGGCGGGCGGTCGTATATATGGTGAGCGCGCTCGACCGGTTCCCTGACTCTCGCCTCCGGAT
This sequence comes from Vicinamibacterales bacterium, assembly GCA_050250175.1. Taxonomy (GTDB): domain Bacteria; phylum Acidobacteriota; class Vicinamibacteria; order Vicinamibacterales; family CAVVIG01; genus JBFWPD01. The sequence continues at coordinate 2,222 of JBFWPD010000316.1, read as the reverse complement.
TCGCGTCCGCCCCTGGAGCTTCGATGAATCGCCGTAACGTTCTGATTGCAGGTGGTCTGCTCGTCCTCGTTGCTGCCGGCGCAGGCGCCGCCTTCTACCTGCGGCGTGAAAGGCCGGTCGAGGTCACGACGGCAACGATCGCGAAGCGCGACCTCCAGGCGCTCGTGTCGGCCTCGGGCAAGATTCAACCTCGCCGCCTCGTCAACATCAGCTCGGACACGTCGGGCCGGGTCGTCGACCTCGCTGTCGTCGAAGGCCAGCGCGTCGAGCAGGGACAGTTCCTCCTGCAGATCGATCCGAGGACGTTGCGGACCCGCGTCGAGGGCGGCACCGCCTCTCTCCAGGCGGCTGAAGCGTCGCTCGAGCAGTTCCGCCAATCCGTGGAAACCGCGCGGGTCCAACTGAGTCAGGCGCGGCAGAACCTCGCCCGCCAGCAGGACCTCTGGAAGCAGCAACTGACGACGAGGGAAACGCTCGAACGCACGGAAACAGAGGTTCAGCTCGCCGAGTCTGCGCTGCTCGAGCGCGAGAAACAGGCCGCGGCCCAGGCTGCCCGCATCGAACAGGAACGCGCGACACTCGAAAGCGCCCGGTTCGACCTGAGTCGCGTGCGGATCGAGTCGCCAATCGACGGCATCGTCACACGCCGCAACATCCAGGAAGGCGAGACCGCGGTGATCGGCACGATGAACAACCCGGGTACGGTGCTGTTGACGCTTGCCGACATGTCGATCATCCAGGCCGAGGTAGAAGTGGACGAAACGAACATCCCGTACGTCCAGCTCGGCCAGCGGGCGTCGGTCGTCATCGATGCGCTGCCTGACACCACATTCGACGGCATCGTGACGGAGATTGGGAACAGCCCCATTCAGGAATCGACGGCGGGGGCGACCAGTACGACGGCGAGGCAGGCGACGAACTTCAAGGTCGTCGTCGAGATCAAGAGCGACATTCCGGAGGTACGGCCCGGATTCACCTGCACGGCCGACATCACGACGGCCGTGCGCCCTGGTGTGACGGCGGTTCCCATCCAGGCGGTCGCCGTGCGCGAGTTGATCTACGACGCTGAGGGCCAGATCGTCCCTCCCCCACCGGCGGATGAGCGCCGCTCTGGCGACACCGGGACCGCGGCTGCCACCGAGCTGGAGCCTGGGCAGACGCGCGAGGAAACTGAGGGCGTCTTCGTCATCCGCGACGGCCGCGCGGTGTTCGTCCCCATCGAGCTCGGCATCGCCGGCGAGGAGTACTTCGAGGTGACCGAGGGGCTGCGGCCTGGCGACGAAGTCATCACCGGACCATACAACTCGGTGCGCAACCTGGTCGATGGCGATCAGGTCGTCGTCCAGGAGCCGGCGCGGAACTGACTTCAGGCTCCAGACTTCAGGCTGCGGGCTACAGGCAAGCACGGAGCGCCTGCGGCCATGCGAGCCCGAGGACATGGGAATCCGAGGGCGAGCATCAGCGTCAGTTCGCGGCGGGGATGGGGCCCCGCCGCCAGTGTAAGAAAGGAGCGCCTGCGGCAGATCCGCCGTAGCTCGATGAAAGTCGGACGAGCGGAGGCGGAGGGCCCCAGCGCCAGTGCAAAAAAAGTGAATCAATTCCTCGATTCCGCAGGCGTCGCACTGAGCGCGATCTGGGCCTCGAAGCTCCGGTCGTTCATGACAGTGCTCGGGAACATCGTGGCGGTGACATCGATCATCGCCGTGGTGTCCCTCATCCAGGGCCTGAACGTCTCGGTGCAGGACCTGATCCTCAGTCAGGCAGGTGCCGACGGCTTCAGCGTGCAGCAGTATCCAATCACCTTCGGCGAGGATGAGTTCGACGCGGTCAGGAACAATCCGCGCATCACTCCCGCCGACGCGCGCGCGATCCGCCGCTACAGCGACCTCGCCTCGGCCGTCATGCTCCAGTCCGACGGCGACGGACAGGTCGGCTACCGCGGCCAGGTCCTGGAGAACGTGGACATTCAGGGCGTGAGCTCCGAGTTCGGCAGCTTCTCGGCATTCAGCGTCGAACAAGGCAGGCTGATGAGCCCGGTCGAGGTCGAGCGCTCGCATCCGGTGGCCCTGATCGGCTGGGAGGTCGCTGATGCGCTCTTCGGCACCATCGATCCGCTCGACAAGACCATCCAGGTGGACGGCGTGCACTTCCGCATCGTCGGTGTCAGCCCTCAGCGCGGTTCGTTTCTCGGTCAGTCGCAGGACGACTTCGTCGTGATCCCG
>JBFWPD010000315.1:0-5309 GCA_050250175.1 Vicinamibacterales bacterium | reverse complement strand
GCGTTTCCGACAAGACAGGTATCGTCGATCTGGGCCGCGGACTTGCCGCACGCGGTTTCGAGCTGGTCTCCACGGGCGGCACGGCGCGGGCGCTGACCGAAGCCGGACTCGCGGTCACCGGCGTCTACACGCTGACCGGCTTCACCGAGATGATGGACGGCCGCGTCAAAACGCTGCATCCGGCGCTGCACGGAGGGATTCTGGCGCGCCGCGATCGCCCCGACGACCTCGCGGCCCTGGAGGCCCACGGCCTCGGACTGATCGACGTGGTCGTCGTCAATCTGTACCCGTTTGCCAGGGCCGCCGCGAATCCCGACACGCCCTTCGACCATCTGGTCGAGGAGATTGACATTGGCGGTCCGTCGCTCGTTCGCGCCGCGGCCAAGAACTTCCAGGGGGTCCTGGTCGTGGTCGAGCCTGCCGACTACACGCGACTGCTCCAGGAGATCGACAAGAAGCCGAGCCTCGCCTTTCGGTTCGACCTGATGCGGAAGGCCATCGCTCACACGGCGGCCTACGACACGACGATCGCTGCCACGCTCGCGACGATCTCGATCGAAGACGGGCGATTTCAGCGTCCGGCGGCAGGACAGACACCGACATCCGCATTGGATCTGCGGCTCGAAAAAGTTCGCGACCTGCGTTATGGCGAGAATCCCCACCAGAAGGCCGCCTGGCTGCGGCCGGTGTCGGGTCACTCGGGTGGGTTTTCGGCTGCCGACGTCCTGCAGGGGAAGGAGCTTTCGTACACGAATCTGCTCGACCTCGATGCCGCGGCGCGTATCGCGCTGGAGTTCGAGGAGCCGGCGGCCGTCGTGATCAAGCACACCAACCCCTGCGGCGTGGCGACGGGGACCGACGCCGCCGACGCCTATGTGCGGGCGCGCGATGCAGACGCCCTTGCCGCGTTCGGCGGAATCGTCGCGCTCAACCGCACCCTCGATCGGTCGACCGCCGAGGCCATCGTCTCGACCTTCATCGAGGCTGTGATTGTGCCCGCCGTCGATCCAGCCGCGCGCGAGATCCTCGCCCGCAAGGCCAACATGCGGATCGTCGTCGCCGACTTCAGGCGGTTCGCCGAGAGTGCCGCGGACGCAAGTGCCGGGAATGAACTGCGCTCGATCCTCGGAGCAGTGCTGACGCAGCAGAGGGACCGCGTGGTCGAAGCGCGGCATCCCTGGCCAGGCGATATGGAAGGACTGAAAGTCGTCACGAAGCGGCAGCCGACGGCAGAGGAGTGGGAAGCGCTGCGCTTCGCCTGGCGTGTCTGCGCGCACGTCAAGTCGAACACCGTGCTGTTCACGGATCATCGGCGGTCTCTTGCCATCGGCGCGGGGCAGATGAGCCGGGTGGACGCCGTGAACGTGGCGGTGATGAAGGCGAAGAGCGCGGGCGTGTCGCTGACCGGATCCGCGGCCGCTTCGGACGCCTTCTTCCCGTTCCGGGATGGCCTCGATTCGGTCGCATCCGCCGGAGCGCGGGCCGTCGTGCAGCCTGGCGGGTCAGTTCGGGACGCTGAAGTGATCGCGGCGGCCGACGAGCAGGATCTTGCGATGGTCTTTACCGGCCGGAGGCACTTCAGACACTGACAGCATCTGGAAATCTACAAATCTGGGAATTTGGGAATTTGACCTTTCTTGCTCAGGCGGCATGCCCGCAGGCATGCCGCAGTGAAGAAGCCCAAATTTCCAGATTTGCCGTTTTCCAGATTTCCAGATTCTTGCGAGCCACCTACATGAAGAAGATAGTCGCGAGCCCCAGGAGCATGCCCATGCTCGCCACGTCGGTCATCGTCGTCAGGAAGATGCTCGATGCCGTCGCCGGGTCCGCGCCGAGACGCTTGAGCGTCAACGGGATCAACGCGCCGGAGATGCCGCTGATTGCGCAGGCTCCCGCCATCGCAAGGACGACGATCGCGGCGAGCCCGAACGGATTCGCCTCGCCCTGCTGAGCGGCGTACCACCACATACCGCCGCCGGCGACCAGACCGACGATCAGCCCGTTCATCACGCCAAGAAGCGCTTCCTTGAGCACGAGCCTGACGGCTGACATCGACTTCAGGTCGCCGAGCGTCATACCGCGGAGAGTGACGGCCAGCGCCTGACAGCCCGTGTTCCCGGACTGTCCCGCCAGCACCGGAAGGAACACCGCGAGGACGACGATGCTTTCGATCGTGTCCTCGAAGAACCCGACGACAGCCGCTGCGACGAACGCGGTCACCAGGTTCAACTGGAGCCACGGGTGCCGGAACTTGAAGCTGCGCAGCCAGTGGGTGGCGACGCGCTCCTCCTTCTCGACACCGACCATGGCGCCGGCCTGGGCGCTGATCTCGTAGGCCTGCCGCTCGAAGAGGGTCTGTCCTCGCACCATCCCCACGAGCCGTCCCGCTTCGTCCGTGACCGGGTAGGCGGGGAAGTGACGCGTGACGACGGCCTTCATCGCATCGACGAGCTCCATGTCACGACCCAGCGAGAAGGGATTGCGCAGCATGATCTCGTCGAGGCGCTGATCGCGGCGGGCGAAGAGGAGCTCACGGAATGCCAGGACACCCACCAGGCGATCCTGGGCATCTGTCACGAAGATGTAGGTGATGAACGCCTGCTGGACCAGTTGGCGCAGGCTGTCGATGGCCTCGCCGACAGTCGTATCCGGACGGTAGACGGCGAGCGGCGGCTCCATGAACCGTCCGACCTGCGTTTCCGGCGTGTCCAGGCTGAGCCGCCAGTGATCGCCTCGCCCGCCAGGCGCTGCGGCAATGACGGCATTGCAGCGGTCTGTCGGCATCTGCGCCAGGATGTCGACGGCAGCGCCGGGGTTGAGCAGGGCAAGGGCACGAGCCGCGGTATCGTCGCTTTCGGATTCCAGGCGCGACGCGGCTTCGGGCGGCGGCAGCGTCTGCAGCTCCTCGCTCAACACCATGAGGCTCACTGCGTCGGTCAGAACCTGTTCACCTGCCGGTTCCATTGATCCTCCGTAACGCGCAGAAGCTTCCACGGTGCGTGCGTCGAACCATGTCAGGGACGCCAGTACGGCGACGACTGTATCGTGATCAGGGTTGCGTCGTACTGCGCATTCCGGCGAAGCGTCTCGAGCCGCCTGGCGATGTCGTTGTCCTTCAAATACAGGAGGCGACGTCACTGCCTCTGCCCTGATGTGGGCTGGTGTCGCGAGTCTCGCGCCACAGTACTGTCGGCGTCACGGTGCCTTTCAGATAGTCGAGACCTCCCAGGGTTCCGCGATGCTCGACGGCTTCGCCTATCCGGCATCGAGAGATGCGCAGTCTTGACGGCCACTGAGCCACCAGTACAAAGTGAGGCGATTATGCCGGCGGCCGATCCGTTTGCCCACATTCCGCTCTTTGCCAGGCTGGACAGCATCGAACAAAGCGCCCTGGCGTCTCACATGACGCGTCGCGCCGCACACGCCGAGGAAGTCATCTTCTGGATGGGCGATCCCGGCGAGACGCTTTACGTGATCGACACAGGCCGCGTCGTCATCACGGCCCCAGACGAGCAGGGCTCGCACGTCGTGCTGGAGTCGCTCGGTCCGGGAGGCGTGTTTGGCGAGATCAGCCTCTTTGACGGCGGTCCGAGGACCGCGACGGTTCGAGCGCTCACCGACTGCTCGCTTCTCGAGCTCTCGAGGGATTCGTTTCACACGTTCCTCCGGCAGGATCCCGACGTCGGAATCGACATCCTGCACATCATGGGGGCGCGGCAACGTGCCAGCACGGCCGCCATCCGCGGTCTGAAAAACCCGAACGCGATCATTGCGGAAACCACCACGCTCTGGCAGCGGGTCAGCGATCTCATCGCCGCGGTGGCTGCCAGCCCCGTATTTACGCTCGTGCACGTCGGGTGGTTCGGAAGCTGGATTGTGGTGAACGTCCTGGCCGCGGCGGGCCTGCTGCCGGAGCCGTTGGGATTCGATCCCTATCCGTTTGGCTTGCTGACGCTGATCGTGAGCCTCGAGGCAATCTTCCTGTCGATATTCGTTCTCGTCAGCCAGAATCGCCAGGCGGAGCGGGATCGGATCCGCACCGATCTGGACTACCAGGTCAACGTGAAGGCCCAGCTCGAGATCATGGGTATCGCTCACCGGCTCGATCGCATCGAACGGGCGGTCAACGGCCTGACACCGGAGGCCGAGCGCGCGGCCTCCGCGCCCTGACCCGAGAGGGCGACCTGCCGCCTGCGGCGGAAGCGTGACGATCAGGAGGCTGTGTCGGGGAGTGCCGGCACGCCGATCGTCCGGTTTTCCTCTTCGCGCCGCTGCACCACGTGATCCAGTCTGTCGCGCAGGCTCGGATGGCGCGAGACGAACCCCCAGAAGTCGGCGGGGTCGAGCGTGAGCAGCTGACAGTAGTCGACCGCCGTGACGTCAGCCGACCGGCGTCCGGCGCTGAGCAGCGCCATCTCGCCGAAGAAGTCTCCCGGGCCGAGCGTGATCCGCCGCCCTTTCACGGACACTTCGCAGGCGCCTGACGAGATGAAGAAGATCTCGTAGCCTGCGTCGTCGGCTCGAATCAGGCGTTCGCCGGGGACGGCTGAACGCGGCTTGAAGAGTGCGAGCAGCTCCGCTCGCTGCGTGATATCGAGCTCCGCGAAGACAGGCCACCGCGCAATCAGCTCGTCGGGCGCGACGCGCTTGGTGCCAGGCTTTCTGGCGTCGAGCTCTATCCTCAGGCGCGCGAGCTTGAGATCCTGGGCGGGCTCGAACCTCGCGAACAGGAACTGCAGCTTCCGCAGCCAGCGCTTCACAGGCGCGATTGTCGAGAAGACCAGCGGGTTGAGCGAAACCGACAGCAGCGCGCCGGCGAGGACCAGGTCGCGGCCTTCCTCGGGGAAGATGCCCAGAGCGATGCCCAATCCGGCGAGGATGAAAGAGAACTCTCCGATTTGTGCCAGGCTCGCTGACACGATCAGCGCAGTGCCCACCGGATAGCCGAGCAGCTGCACGATGGCGAAGGCGGCGATCGACTTGCCGACGACGATAATCGCGACCACGCCGGCCACGGCAAGCGGGCTTTGCACGAGCACCGCCGGGTTGAACAGCATCCCGACCGAGACGAAGAAAAGCACGGCGAACGCGTGCTGGAGCGGCAGCGACTCCTCGGCGGCGCGATGACTGAGCTCGGAGTTGCTCAGGACCACGCCGGCACAGAAGGCACCGAGGGCGAACGACACCCCGAAAAACGTAGCCGCGCCGAACGCGATCCCGATGGCAATGGCAAGAACTGCCAGCGTGAAGAGCTCCTGCGAGCCCGCGCGCGCGGCCCGGCTGAGAAGCCACGGCACGAGATCGGAAGA
>JBFWPD010000314.1:0-5403 GCA_050250175.1 Vicinamibacterales bacterium | reverse complement strand
GCAGATGGTGGCGTTCAACGGCCCCTTCTGGCGCGGACTCGGGTCCGACGGCACTTCGTATTCGGACCTCGCGAATCATCAGAACCCATGGGAGACCAATCACTCGCGCGCGACGGCCTCGCGTGCGGTCCTCACCGACTATGCGAGCGGCAGCCGCGGAGCGGGGATGAATCCAGGGAACGTTCAGAGCGAGGCCGGGAGATTCGTCACCGCGCTCGATCAAGTGTTTCCGGGCGCCCTTGCCACAGCAACCAGGTCGGAGGGAAAGTACGTCGCCCATCTCGCGCACTGGCCGTCGAATCCGCTGAGCCTGGGAAGCTACACCTGCTACCTGCCCGGCCAGTTCACGACGATCGCCGGCAATGAAGGCAAGCCGATCGGCAATCTGTTCTTCGCGGGCGAGCACACCAACTCGTTCTACGACTGGCAGGGATTCATGGAAGGCGCCTGCCTGTCCGGCATCGACGCTGCGAACGGGCTGCTCGACTAGCCGAGCGCTACCAGCCCGAGCGTGAGGAGCACTGCGGCCGCAATCCCGGCGACAGTGCGGACGTGGTTCCAGCGGGTCCAGGACACGACGTAGTCGTTCCAGACCCGCGCCGCGTCTGCATTCGCGGGTTCAACTCTGGCCAGCGCATCGTTTCGCGGCACGTTGCACACGATCGTGACGACGATCGTGCCGAGAAGATAGCAGACCGCGCCGGCTATCACGTACGGCGCGCCCGGATGCGTGCGGAATGCAGAGTACACGGCAACCGTCAGGCAGACGGCCGCCGTGCCGAAGAGCGCCGACATGAAGGGCGGCGTGATCGCAACCACGTTGATTGCCTGCATGGCCGCGATGCCGTCTGGCGCCGGGAGCCGCGCCAGCGCTTTCATCACGAAGGCGGAAAACGCGAAAAACACCCCGCCCATCGTCGCGCAACCAACGGCGGCGCCGAGCGTCAAGTAGTCGAGCCAGCTGATCGGCATCGGATCATCTCCACCGCGACCGGTTAGGCTGTGTCCTCGGAGGCGTGCGCATGGCGATCACTCCTCGTGAGCTGTTCGACAGGATCGAGTCCGGTCAGGCGCCGGTCATTCTCGACGTCAGGTCGAAAGCGGAATACGACGGTGGTCATGTTCCCGGCGCGATCCACGTGCCCTTCTGGCAGGTGTCGTCCACCATGCCGGGTCTGGACATCGCCCCTGGTTCACCGCTGGTCGTCTACTGCGGCCACGGACCGCGGGCGTACATGGCCGGCAGCGCATTGCGACGCCTCGGATTCAACGACATCACCTACATGACCGGTCACATGTCGCGTTGGCGCCAGGAGCAGTTGCCCGAGGAGCGCTGATCGTCCGCCCCGGTTGGCAGGGGTCGGCTTCTATGCGGATTTCTTCCAGCCCCAGATCCGCATGACGTGATCCGCGGCCAGCGGGACGCCGAGGGCGCCGAGCTGGCGAGTGATCTGTCCGCGGTGATGCGCATCGTGCTGCACGAGGTAGAGCAGCATGTCAATCGTCCGGCGCGGCATGCCGGGAACGCGTGCCCGATTGTTCTCGAGCGCGGATCCAAACTGCTGAAGAAGAGCGGCGTGGCTTTCCTGCAGTGCCCGCACGGCGTCTGCCGGAGTGGACTTCAGCCTGTCGAGCGGCGTGAGGTCGGTTGCGCCGCCCATCTTCGCGAAGGTCCGGCGGATGCTCTGCATGTGCGCGACGATGCCTGCGATCGTCCGTCCGTGATTGTCGGGCGGCGGAGCCAGCCATGCGTGCGCGGGCACCGCCCCGACCAGCAGCTCTGTCGCGCTGCACGCACGGTCGAAGCCTTCGAGCAGCTCCGCGCCGACCTCGAGAGGACGGCCGCGAGGCCGTTTCGCGACCGCCGGTTGCTTCGCGGACTTCGCGCTCCCGCGCGGCATGTCAGCCCTGCTGCGCAACCGCTCGTGCGTGCCGGAGCTCGGGCCGATCCGTATCAGCGTCGCTCGCGATCTCGACGAGGCGCCGGTAGAAGCCGACCGCCTGTTCCTTGTTGCCGGCCAGCTCCGCGGCGCGCCCCGCGCCGTAGAGTCCGCGGAAGCGATTGGGCTCCTTGACCACGGTCGCTTCGAACTCGACGAGTGCTTCCCTGGCCTGACCGGCCTCGAGCAGCATGTATCCGAGCAGCTCACGCGCCGGCGCCAGCGGACCAGGCGAGACCGCGGCCTTGTCAGTACGATCTTCCGAATCCGCCGCCTCGCGCATCAGCGCCAGTCCTTCGTCACGACGGCCTTCTGCGAAGGCGACCCACGCCATCGCGATGCGCCGCTGGATGTCGACCTGTTCCATCCAGTAGGCGTCCTGCCGTTCGCGCAGCTCGTCGCGAAGAGTGGCGAGCCGTTCGACGTCGTCGGACGCGGCACCCGGGTGGCCGCTGCGTGCCGCGCCGAGTGCGCGCGCGAAGTGCGTCATCGCCTCGGTGTATGGCGTATTGGCGGGCCGCACGGGAAGGGCCGCCGCTTCGGTCCACGCGCCGCGCTCGAGCGCGAACCGCGCGGGAATGGCCGCGACAGCGAACGCACCGGAACCGGCGGCGCCGATGGCGATGCCGTCCGATCCATCCACCAGCTCCAGCGCTCGCGACCGCACGGCAGACGCTTCCGAGTCCATCCCGAGCTGGAGATACGCGTAGGCCTGGTAGTCGAGAGCGTGCAACTCCTCGCCGAAGCCGTTTACGCGCCGCGCTTCTTCAGCCGACCGCTGGTTGGTCTCGATCGATTCCTGCCAGGCGCCCACGCGCGTGAACGTGTGCGACGGCATGTGGAGCGCGTGAGGCACAGCCGGCGCGAGCGACGCATAACGGCGCGCGGCAACGAGCGCCTTCTCCGCGAGCGGCGGATGGTCGAAGGCGTGAATGATGTAGTGCGCGAGGCCGGGGTGGGTCGGGTATTCCGCGAAGAGCGGCTCGAGAATGCCCGCGGCCTTGATCTGCTGTGAATAGGACTGATCCGTCGGCAGCGCCGTCTGGTTCACTGCCAGGGCATAGAAGATCCTGGCTTCGAGATCGTCCGGATTGCCGCTGACGACGCCTTCCATTGCTTTTTCGTAGGCAAGCGTCCGCTCGCGCTGCGTGCCGTTCTGGTTGTCGGAGAAGAGCTTGGCGACAGCCTCGATGTACGCGCGTTCGCGGGGCGTCCCGGCCGGAATCGCGAGGGCCTGCTCGATCGCCGCGCCTCCCAGCTCGAGTTGCGCCGCGGCCCGCAGTCCGCCGAACGGGTTCCCCCAGTGGCTGAGCGCGATCCCCCAGTGCGCCATCGCGCACGACGAGTCCTCGGCCGCGATCTGCTCGAAATTGTCGATGGCCTGGCTGAACCAGAACGAATGGAGCAGGGCGACCGCGAGGTTGAAGCGCGCCGCGACCTCCGGCGCACATGACGTCTCGAAGACGACGCTCTCGTTCCCGAAGGCCCTCGAGGGCGCGAGCGGCGTCGGGTGCTGGTGCTGCGCGCCGGCGGCGGCCGGCAGAAGGAGGCACATCGTGAGGGCGGTCAGATGACGCTTCATCGTGAATCTCCTGGGACAGGAACGGCAGCACGGATTGTCGCATGGGCGGGCCCCTCCGGGGCCCGCGGTCCTCGGGGGATCCTCGAGGTCCTTCAGGTCCTCGCGGTCTTCGTAGGTCCTTCGCTTTCGCGTGAGGTCCCGAGCTCAGGTGGTGTGAAGCTCGAAATCCAGAGGCCTCGTCGTCCACCACATTCCCCCGAAGGTGCTATGCTTTTCCTGATGTCTGCGTTCAGACGCCACCTCCGGATCCTCACCGTCGCCTGGCTCGTCTGCCAGGTCGTGGTGTTGTCGGCGTTTGCTCCGCAGTGCTGCCTCGCGCACATGGAAGGACACGCCTCGCACACCGAGGAGTGCACCGACACAAGCATCCCCGCGTCTCACTGCCCGATGCGTGCGGAAACCGGCGAGGCTTGCCCGATGCATCGTCAGATGGAGGCCTCTGAGCACGCTGGTCACGCGGGCCATCACGCCGGCGCGACTGCCGAGCCGGCGCACGCCGTGGATCACGGTGATCAGGCATCAACAGCCACGCCGGCTCCTGCCGATTGCACGATGCGTGGCATCTGCAACGGACCGAGTGTGGCGATTGCCGGGCTGTTCCCGCTGCCGGCCGTGCTTGCCGACGCCACCGCGCGCGTCGTGGACTACGGCGTTTCTCCGGTGATGGTCCCCGTCGACGGCCTGACCAACGCTCCGGTTCTTCCAGACACACCCCCTCCGCGCGTCTAGTCCCCCCTTCGGCGACACCGCGGTCTCGTGCTGCGTACCGACACAGGTCCGCTCGCGCGATCGTCGTCATCAACAGGTGGAATCTCGGAGCCGTTGCTCCGGGGGAGAGACGCCATGCGTTCGCTCTTCAGTCTGTGTGCTGCATTCGTGTTGACAGTGAGTTCACTCGCGTCCGCGCAGGACGTGCTTCGCGGGTCCGTGCGCGACGAGTCCGGCCTCGCGCTTCCTGGCGCGCTCGTGACCGTGGTCGATGCCGAGGATCGTCCGCTCGAAACGACCCAGTCGGGGCGCGACGGTACCTGGAACCTCGAGAGCGCGATCGCAGGCGCCGCCCGTGTATCCGTCCAGCTCTCCGGTTTCCGGACCGTCGTGGTTCCGGTCGCCGCTGACTCGATCGACGTGGTGCTGCCTCTCGGCGGCTACACGGACAACGTCACGGTGACGGCCTCGCGCGAAGCGCGCGCGCTCGCCGCGGTGCCGGCGTCGGTCGGTGTCATCACGGGCCGCGTGCTTGAAACGGCGCCGGGCGTGAATCTGGTCGAGACGCTCAAGTTCGTGCCTGGCGTGGCCGCTGGCAACGTCTCGGGTGTCGACGACCTGCGTATCTCGATCCGCGGCGCGGGGATCCGGGCAGGATTCGGATCGCGCGGCGTGGTTCTGCTGACGGACGGCTTTCCGGTAACCGAGCCCGACGGCCAGACGCCGCACTTCGACGGTCAGATCGACCTCGCCAATGCGGAGCGAATCGAAGTGGTGAAGGGTCCCACGTCCGCGCTCTATGGCGGTGCCGCGCTCGGTGGCGTCGTCAACGTGGTGAGCCGCGTGCCGTCACGCACGCCTCGCGGCACCGTGCGCGTCGAGGGTGGTTCGTACGAGTACGGCAAGGCGCACGTTGCCGGTTCGGGCGGCATCGGGCCGGCGGTGGTCAGCGGCACCTTCGGATACACGCACCTCGACGGCTTCCGCGAGCACAACAGCCTCCGGAACTGGGCGGGAACGGCGCGCGCCGATCTGACGCCCGCGGGGTCGCGCGTCATCCTGACGTTCCTCGCGACGAACGCGGATCTCGAGCTCCCGGGCACGCTCAACCGCGCGCAGCTCGAGTCGAATCCTTCCCAGTCGCGACCCATTCACATCACGAATGACTGGGGC
>JBFWPD010000313.1:0-5407 GCA_050250175.1 Vicinamibacterales bacterium | reverse complement strand
CAGCATCAACGACTTCGTGTCCAATCTGGGCGTACTCGTCGCTGCTGTCCTCGTCGCGTGGACGGGCCGGTTCTGGCCGGATGTTGTAGTCGGTCTCTCCATCGCCCTTGTCGTCGGCAAAGGCGGCATCGAGATCCTGCGAGATGTCCAGCGTACGGCTCGAGACCATGGAGGCGAGCCCGCATGAGACAACGCGTGCTGCCACTGCTTCTCGATGCGCCGCGCGCGGAAGCGTGGACCCGGGGCCGTCGAGCAATGTCAGCGCGGGCGGCGTGCGAAGATGGGTGGCGAGCTTCGTTGTTCGAGAGATCCAGACGGGCGGTCAGACGCTTATCGCTTCGACGTGCGCAGCAGCATCGTGGACAATTCGGGCACAGACGCCGCGGGGCTGCTCATCCAGTGTGTTGGGCCTTCATCGGGTGCGGACGGCGATCGTGAACTGTAGAGGGGCCGTCTCGTTGACACAGACTATGGATCCCACATGGACCGGGGCACCAATGACTTTGACGCGTCTCCATCTCGCCTGCTGGATGTTTGCCGCCATGACGTTGTGGGTGGCGTGTGCCGGGAGGACCGCTCCGGCCATTCCTGCTCGAACCACGGAACCGCGTGCGTCATGGGTCATCAGCATGCAGTCACCCGACGGAACGGAACGCGTGGTCTGCCGATCGGAGTCGCGCACGCAGTGTCAGGTTCCTGCAAGTACGCCATCAGCCAAGAGCTTTGCGACTGTGCACCTATACCTGCATCCATCGATCGACGACACGAAATACACGGGAGATATGCGGGTTGGCCTTTTTAACGGATTCGCTCCCGACATTCACAAGGGCACGATTGAGTCCATCGTTACTCCAGGGGACGAACCATTCGACGTGAGCGTAACCGGTCCCGTGACGCCAATCCCAGGCGTGTACTCAATCACGATTTCGCTGGTTGCCACGTCGGAGAATCAGCAGTCACCACAGCGGATTCAAGACACTATCGCGGTGACGGTTTCGGGACGCTGATGCCTTCTCTTGGCACCATCTCGCGTTTGGCTAATTGCCAGCGCCGTTAGTCCAGGACGCCGTTGTCGCGCAAACCGGTAGCGATCATCAGCAACAACGTCAATAGGGCGCCAGTCACCGCGCGGAGCGTGAGTCCGATCAGCAATTCAGTTAGAAGGATCATTGCGGCGATCTACCAGTCGCTTTACAGCGGTACAAAGGGTTGATCGCCGTGGTGCACGGCTGCTGCAGTCGGGGGGTCGGGCTACGTTCCTCGGCCGCTAAAGAGTACGGGGTACACACCAAGATCCTAGACGCACTGCGCTCAATTCGCTCTCACGAGTGACATCACGGTGTGAACCTGTGATCTCGCGGCTCTATCGGTCTCCTAGCACCATCAGCGAGGCGTAAGGGTCGTGACTGCAGCCGGACGTTGATCCTCAGAGCCTTCGACCCAATCGATGCGCGTTCCGTCATCGTGGTGCTGATGTGCTTTCCACACGATGCGTGCTGAAGACGGGTTGCGCGCTCTGAAGACAAACGTCGCCGCCTCCATAGGCGGAATCTCCTTGCGCCAGACGATTGACGTCGTCCGGTCTCCGTCCTTGATCAATTCGATGCTTACGCCTTCTGCGGCTGGTACATCCAGCACCGTGAGGTCCTGCGGGACTTCGAGTACGAGGTGTGTCGTCGCGACGGCGCCCTCTGTCGGGACCCTGACCGTGTAGGTCTCTTCGGCACCAGCCGTCGATGTACGCGGCGTGACGCCGACATGTGCTGCCGCCAGCGACGGCAGAGCAATCACGAATACTGCGGCGAGAGTTGTTCGATTCATCGCATTGCTCCTCGTGTGGCCTCTATCGAGCCGTTGGCGCGCTCACGCCCACCTCGATCAGCGTCGCGATTAGCCTGTGCTCGCGATCGTCCGTTGCGGTGATCACCACGCGCGTCCCTGCCCTGATCTCCTCCACGCGCATCGGCGAGTCGGCCTTGACCTTAGTGTCCTTCGTCACGACGACCGTGACAGCCTTTCCATTGGTGTCGTTGAGCATCACGTGATCGACCGCCGCCATCGTCACGGTGCCCATGATCTTGTGTCCCTCGTGCGCACGCAGGAGCGGGAGCCACAGCATCGTCACGATCAACACCGCCACTGCCATCGTTACACGTCGCGTCATGATGCGTTCCTTTCAAAGGGGACCAGTCGTTCCTGTCGAAGCCGCCACCGGTCCCAACCATGCGGCTTCTTATCCAACGCTCAGCTAGAACCAGAGACGCAGACCCAGCGCCAGTCGCGTCGTGCTGACGTTTTTGCCAGCGGCCGTCGCCCGATCTGCAGTCCCGAAAAACCGTCGATTCCATGTAATGCCAATGTACGGTGCAAACTCCCGCCGGATTTCGTAGCGGACCCGGAGCCCAGCATCGAGCGAGCTCAGACCTGCGCCAACGCCGAGCTCCGGATCGCTCTTCCCGTAGATCTCCAACTCCGTCAGCGGCTGCAGGATTAGCCGATTCGTCAGCAGCAGGTCGTATTCGGCTTCCAGCCGGAAGTGAGTCCGTCCTCCGGCACCCAGATAGCCCGTGGCCTCGACCTCAAACCAGTACGGAGCCAATCCCTGGATGCCGAAAGCCGCCCATGTCCGATCGGGGCCGGGTCCCCAGTCCTGCCGAAGACCCGCGACGATGTCCCACCAGGGGTGAATTGCGCGGCCGTACAAGGCATGGGCCTGAGCGCTCTCGAGACGATCGTCGTTGCCCTCGCCCTCTGTCCTGAACCAGAAGCGGTTCACGTCGCGGCCAATCCACCCGTTCGTGTCCCAGTTGAGACGTGTCGCGCCATCACCGCCCTGCCATTCGAGTTGATCGAAGAGCACAAACGAGTTGATCCCGTCGTCATGCACCGTGTGCTGACCGTTGAGCGTCGGAAACGCGGCGGCGCGATCCTCGGCGGTCACAGGCGGAAGATCGTCAGGCAGCTGTGCCGGTGTCGAAGTCGCCTGGTGCGCCGAATGATCGTCAGGTGGTGCAGCCTGAGTTGCTGGTGCCTGACCGGCTGAGTGCTGCGAGTGATCTCCTGCCTGCGGCGTTCCGATTGCGAAGGCCTGGCCAGCCGAGACTGATGCCGCCACCAGCAGCATGGCAACGAGTACGGCGATTCGAATCGGTGCAAGGGATCGCTTCATTCTTCGACTCGCACTTCCCGAAACATGCCCGCCTCCATGTGGAACAGCAGATGGCAGTGAAATGCCCACCGCCCGAGCGCATCAGCTCTCACGCGGTACGAACGCCTCGTCCCCGGGGGCATATCGATCGTGTGCTTCCGGACGTGGAATGCTCCCGCTTCGTCCTCGAGGTCGCTCCACATGCCATGGAGGTGAATCGGGTGGGTCATCATGGTGTCGTTCACGAGCACGATGCGCAGACGCTCACCGTAGGTGAGGCGAACGGGTGCTGCATCCGAGAACCTGCGCCCGTCGAACGACCAAGCGAATCGCTGCATGTGCCCGGTCAGATGCAGCTCGATGGCGCGACTGGGCTCCCGGCCGTCGGGATCGGCGAAGAGGCTTCTGAGATCGACATAGGTCAGGACGCGCCGGCCGTTGTTCCTCAGGCCGATGCCTGGATCATCGAGACGGGCCGCCGGCATCATCGCCTGCATGTCCACGAGCGGATTACCCTCCTCGCTCGCGGGGTGCGTCTGCATGCCCGTGCCCGTCATCACATGACCTGCATGAGGATCGGCAGCCTGCGGTGCTGCCGCGGGCATGGCGTGGCCCGCATGCGGATCCGCAGTACTAGGCTCGGGTGCGGGCACCGGGATGACGTGACCCGCATGAGGATCGTCAGGCGCCACAGCGGTTGCTGGGGCAGCCATCGCGCTCATGTCGTGGTCCATGCCTCCGTGTCCCATGTCGGCCATCGTGAGCAGGGGACGAGGATCAGGTTCCGGCACGGGTGCGCTCAGTCCCTCTCGGACCGCCAGCGTGCCGCGCGCGTATCCGGTGCGATCCATCGACTGCGCGAAAATCGTGAACGCATCCTGACCGGACGGCTCGACGATCACGTCGAATGTCTCCGCGACCGCAATTCTGAACTCGTCGACCGTCACCGGATGCACGTTCTGGCCGTCGGCCTGCACGACGGTCATCTTCAGGCCTGGTATGCGGACGTCGAAGTACGTCATCGACGATCCGTTGATGAACCGGAGCCTGACCCGCTCGCCCGACCGGAAGAGACCAGTCCAGTTGCCCGCCGGTGCCGTCCCGTTCATGAGGTACGTGTAGGTGTAGCCGGAGATGTCGGCAAGATCCGTGGGGTTCATGCGCATCTCACCCCACGCGGCGCGGTCGGCCAAAGCACTTCCGAGTCCACGCTCCCGCACGTCGCGGAAGAAATCGCCGACCGTGCGTTTGTTGAAGTTGTAGTAGTCCGACTGCTTCTTCAGTTTGGCGAAGACGCGCTCAGGATCTTCGTCCGTCCAGTCGGACAGAAGGATCACGTGCTCGCGTTCGTACTGAAATGGCTCCGGTTCGCGAGGCTGGATGATCAGTGCTCCGTAGAGACCGAGCTGTTCCTGAAATGCGGAGTGGCTGTGATACCAATACGTGCCGCCCTGCCGCACGGTGAATCGATACACGTACGTCTCACCTGGAGCGATCCCGTTGAAGCTGAGTCCGGGGACACCATCCATGTTGGCTGGCAGCAGGATCCCGTGCCAGTGGATGGACGCGTAGTCGTCCTGCAGCCTGTTCGAGACGCGAAGCGTCACTGTGTCTCCCTCTCGCCATCGAAGGACCGGCGCAGGAAGGGAGCCGTTCACGGTATGAGCGATCCTCGGCGAGCCGGTAAGGTTGACCAACGTCTCGCCGATGTTCAGGTCGAAATCCGTACCGGAGAGCACGCCCGTGTCCTGGCGCGGCGCGCCTTGCGCCCAGGCAGTCTCTCTCCACAAACCAAGTCCTGCGGCGACGCCACCGGCCGCAAGCCCTTTCACGAAGGTGCGTCTCGAGGGGCGCTTCCATTCTCGATAGCCCGACCGTTTCTCAACGTTCATATGGTTCCTGCGTGTCCTTGTGTGCTCGCTAGTGCAAGTGATCGCCGTTGTTCGGTGGCGTCGGGGAGGGGCTGACTTCTTCACCTGCGAGGAAACGCCGAATCTCCTCCTCGCGCTGCCACTCGTCCGCACTCCTCGGATTGAGCGCTTGCATCCGGCCAATCTCTTCGTCGGTCAGCCTCGGCAGCCGGCGAACGAAGTGAACCAACGCCCAACTGGCGCGTTCCCCTTCGGGAGTTCCCGTCCCCCACGCGGGCATGCCCGTCAAACGGACGCCATTTTCGATGATGGAAAAGAGCTCTCCATCCGTGAGGTCCTGCGTCGGGGAGACGCGCATATCGGGGGCTCGCGGATAGAGGCCTCGGCC
>JBFWPD010000312.1:0-5409 GCA_050250175.1 Vicinamibacterales bacterium | reverse complement strand
GCCGTCATTCCCGCCCTGCCGGACCACCTGCGGGTCGACGGTCTGGTATGGACCGCGACGCTGGCCATCGCGCTCGCCGTCGCCGCGCTGTGGTGGATCGATGTCGCCAGGGGCCGGCGCTGACGGGCAGCCACGAAGGCGCATGGAGGGCGACCTGACCTCGCTCTTCACGCCTTCGTGGCGCCGCCGCTCGTGAGCGCCGATTCCAGAGCCGGCTCATCAGCGGCGTCAAAGACACGCGCGGCGGAGAACACCCAGGCGCGGGGGTCCCGGCATGCGTCCTCCACACGCCATGGCGACATAAATGTCGCTATGAGACGCTCGAACTGCACTTCTGTCGACTGCACCCTACGGCGTTTCCTTCATTTTTCTTGAAGATCCTGCGGGTTTCTCACGATTGCGCGGTACCAGCTTGGCCTTCTTCTTGAAATAGAGCGTTGCAACGTGGACATCGCGGCAACGGCGCGTCCGGAGTACTTCCCGGACGCACCCGCACCTCGCCGACGCTTCAGACCGCTGCATCTGAACGTCGGCTTCCGGAGGCTGCTGTCGCTGTGACCGACGGGGAGGCCGTGGGACTGGAGATGCTTTCTGAGGTGAATCATGAACCAAGCTGATACCGCGTGGATGCTGATTTCGACCGCTCTCGTGCTCTTGATGACACCTGCGCTCGCGTTCTTCTATGGCGGCCTCGTCCGGTCCAAGAATGCGCTGAACACGATGATGATGAGCTTCATCTCCCTGGGCTTCGTCAGCGTGCTCTGGGCGCTCATCGGCTATTCGCTCGCACTCACGCCCGGCAACAACTGGATCGGCGACCTCTCGCTGGCGTTCCTCAACAACGTCGGCCTCGCCGAAACCGGCGCCGTGCTCCCGCTCACGATTCCTCACGCGCTCTACATGGCCTTCCAGGCCACCTTCTGCATCATCACCGCCGCCCTGATCTCGGGCGCGATCGTCGAGCGGATGCGCTTCCCGGCGTATCTCACGTTCATCTGCCTCTGGTCGCTCGTCGTCTATGCGCCGATGGCCCACTGGGTGTGGGGCGGCGGCTGGCTGGCTGATATGGGCGCGTGGGACTTCGCCGGCGGCACGGTCGTGCACGTGAACGCGGGCGCCGCCGCGCTGGTGGCTGCCCTGGTGGTCGGCCGCCGCTCGGACTACGGAACCACGACCATCCTCCCGCACAACATCCCGACGGTGCTCCTTGGCGCGGGTCTGCTCTGGTTCGGATGGTTCGGTTTCAATGCCGGCAGCGCACTGGCCGCCAGCCCGATCGCCGGCCTGGCCTTTGTCACGACGATGCTGGCGCCTGCGGGAACGCTGGTCGTCTGGACGCTGCTCGACATGATGCGCCTGGGCAAGCCCACCGCCGTCGGGTGCGCCACCGCCATCGTCGTAGGCCTCGTGGCGGTGACGCCCGCCGCAGGGTTCATCAGCCCGTTCAACGCGCTCGTGCTCGGCGCCATTGCCGCGGTGCCCAGCTACTTCGCCCTCGTCTTCCGTCCGAAGACCTCGCTGGACGACTCGCTGGACGTGGTCGCCGCGCACGGCGTAGGCGGTATGGTCGGCGCGCTCCTCACGGGCGTCCTTGCAGACAGCAGGATCAACGGCGTCTTCGACGGCGCGCTCTACGGCAATCCGGCGCAGATCGGCATCCAGGGCGTGGCGGTGCTCGCCGCCGCCATGTATAGCGGCGTGATGACCTTCGTCCTCCTCAAGCTGATTGCGGTCGTGACACCGCTCCGCGCCTCGGCCGACGAGGAAGCCACCGGGCTCGACATCACGATGCACGGCGAGGAAGCCTACCTGCACGACGGCGGGGTAGAGGCGGTCGTCTCGGAGAAGACTCCGACTGGCGCGCTGCAGCCCGTCCGGCCGATGATGCCGACGGCATAGTCCTTCGAACTCGGACTGGCCCGCGGTGGAGACACCCCGGGCCAGTCCTCTCTCAGCGCAGGAACACAAACTCGTAGCGTTGCAACCAAGAAGCGACGTTTATGTAGCTAGTTGGAGGGGCCGAGGCGGGACTCAGGCGGGCGACGAGCCCACCTTGCCAAGGAGCTCGCTCAGCACCTCGACGTCGACGGGCTTGACCAGGTGATGATCGAAGCCGGCGGCGAGCGCGCGAGCCTTGTCCTCGGCCTGCCCGTAGCCGGTCAGCGCAACCAGGACGACGCTGCGCAGCGCGGGTTCGCAGCGCAACGCCCGGGCAACCTCATACCCGTTCATTCCAGGCAGCCCGATGTCGATGATCATGATGTCGGGTCTGTTGACGCGTGCCGCCTCGAGGGCCGCCGGACCATCCGGCAGTACCTGCACCTCGTGGCCAAGCACGTCGAGCAGCATGGCCAGCATCTCGGCGGCGTCCTGGTTGTCTTCCACGACGAGGACGCGGGCTGTTTTGAGAGCCTGCTCCTGTCGTTCGTGGACGGGAAGCCGGCTCGGCGTCGCCACAGCGGGTCCAGGCAGGGCAGGAAGGCGAAGGACGAACTCGGCGCCCTGCCCGAGTCCGGGGCTCGCCGCATGTACCGTCCCATCGTGGAGTTCCACGATCCGACGCACGAGCGTCAACCCGATTCCCAGGCCACCCTCGGAACGGTCCAGCGTTCGTTCGCCCTGAGCGAAGAGGTCGAACACGCGCGGCAGCACCTCGGGCGCGATCCCGATCCCGGTGTCGTGAACCCGGATCACCGCCTCGGATCCTTCACGGGCGCTCGACACGGTGATCATTCCGCCCGGGTCGGTGTACTTCGCGGCATTCGTCAGCAGGTTCGACACTGCCTGCTCGATTCGCGCCGCGTCCGCCTCGAGGTGAATCGACTCCGCCTCTGGAAGCACGGTCAAGACATGCGAGCGCTCGTCCACCAGGGATCGCGATGCTTCCACCACCCGCTGCAGCAGCTCTCCGAGCACGACAGGGCTCTTCCTCAGACGCACCTGACCGCGCGTGATCCGCGCCACGTCCAGCAGATCGTCGACGATCCGGCCGAGCTGCTCCGTCTGCCGCTGCGCGATCTCCAGCGCGCGCGTCCGGCTCGCGTCGTCCAGAGTCGCTGCAGCAATCGCCATCCGTACGGCCGCCAGGGGATTCCTCAGCTCGTGACCGAGCATGGCGAGAAACTCGTCCTTCGCGCGATTGGCATGCTCGGCCTCTTCGCGCGACGCTTGCGCCATACGCAACAGGTTCTCCCGCTGCTCCTCGGCGCGCTTCCGCTCGCTGATGTCGCGCGCGACCTTCGACGCACCGATGACGATGCCGTTGCCGTCGAGGATCGGCGAGACCGTGAGCGAAATGTCCACGTATGTCCCGTCCTTACGCATGCGCACCGTCTCGAAGTGCGCAATGCGCTCCCCTCGACGGATGCGCCTGAGGATGCCGGGCTCCTCGTGGTGACGACCAGCGGGAATCAGAAACGTGATCGGTTGGCCAATCGCCTCCGATGGGGTGTACCCGAAGAGACGCTCCGCACCGGCGTTCCAGCTGGTGATGACGCCGTTCAGATCCTTGCTGATGATCGCGTCGTCAGACGACTCGACGATGGCCGCCAGACGCGCCTGTGCCTCGTGCGGATCCTGAAACATCAGCGGAGCGGAGCAGACGCTCGTTCGTCGTTCCTGGAGCTAGTGGCGGTCACGGTCTCGCTCAGTCACTGCTGTATCGTCTCCGATAAACGGCTTGAGCAGACGAAGCGCCGGGCGGGCCGTGTCACGAGCTCGAGTCCCTCGACGCGGCTTCCACTTCCAGGAGTTGATCACCGTCAAGCTCAAGTACCGGGCGGTACATCCCTCCAAAGTCCCGACTATGGTCGATGACGAGCGCCCGCCGCGTCAACACTGTGCGCCATGGCTGTGCTGGCACACGCGTGCGCGTCCATGTGCCACGGCTCGCGCGCTGCTGACACAGGAGCACACTCCCGAAGGAGCACCACGAATCGGCATAACAACAGGATTCGTCTTGCATTAGCGCGTGCGATGCACGCTGGCATCACTCTCGCTCTTCAGGATCACGCCGGCGCTTTTGGAGAGCCCGACATGGTCCCCGCACTGCCGTCGCCTGACGCTGCGCCAACGCACGTCCGGGCGAGGTCAGCGCTGAGGACACACCGGACACCCGCCGCAGGGAGGCGAGGGTGTCGGCGGTCGTGTCCGGGAATGTCGGTCTCATCCAAAGGCTGGTTCGCCCGCCTTTCTTGACCCGCCGAAGCGCCAGTAGTACCGTTGTGCCGCGTTCAGTTCCGCGAGATCCTGTCGCCCTCGAGCCCGCCCCTTTTCATGCAGCAGGCCGCCGCGCCCCTGAAGAAGACACCGCTTCACGCACGCCATCTCGCCGCCGGTGCCCGCATGGTCGCCTTCGGAGGGTGGGACATGCCGGTGGAGTATTCAGGGCTGGGCGCCGAACACATGGCGGTCCGCGAACGCGCCGGCCTCTTCGACGTCAGCCACATGGGCGAAATCGAGATTGCCGGCAAGGACGCCCTTGCCGCTGTGCAGCGCGTCACGTGCAACGACGCGGCAAAGCTCGAGGTGGGGCAGGCACAATACTCCGGGTTGATGAACGCCAGCGGCGGCTTCGTCGACGATCTCCTCGTGTATCGCCTGGCTCCGCAGCACTTCCTCCTCGTCGTCAATGCGTCGCACATCGCACTCGACTACGCGCACATCGCCGAAGAGATCGCGACCGTCGGGGACGCCGTCGCCGTGGACGCGAGCTCGCGCTATGCGCTGATCGCCGTCCAGGGGCCACGGGCGCTCGAGGTGGTTCAGCCGCTCACGGGTGTGGACCTCGCGTCGATCGAGTACTACCACTTTGCCCACGGCGAGGTGGCCGGCGTGCGCTCGACGATCTCGCGGACCGGCTACACCGGCGAAGACGGCTTCGAGATTCTCCTTCCGCCCAATGCGGCCGATCGCCTGTGGCAGTCGCTCCTCGAGTCGGGCGCCCCGGTCGGACTCGTCCCCTGTGGACTCGGTGCACGGGACACCCTGCGCCTCGAAGCCGCATTGCGCCTGCACGGCCAGGATATCGACGACACGACGACGCCGCTCGAAGCCGGACTGGGATGGATCGTGAGCTGGAAGAAGGGCGACTTCCTTGGCGCCGACGCGCTGCGGGCCCAGAAGGCAAGTGGCGTCGGCCGGAAGCTGGTCGGGTTCGAGGTTGTCGATCGCGGCATCGCGCGTCACGGCCACGACGTCTACACCGGCGGCAGCAAGGTGGGTGTCGTGACGAGCGGCACGCAGACACCATTTGTGAAAAAGGCGATCGGCATGGCTTACGTGCTTCCCGCGCACGCAGCGCCAGGGACCGCGCTCGAGATCGACATCCGTGGCCGCCGCGTCGCGGCGGTCGTCGTGCGCATGCCGTTCTATTCGCGCGACAGCCGCGCCTGATTGCCGAGGACCGAA
>JBFWPD010000311.1:0-5420 GCA_050250175.1 Vicinamibacterales bacterium | reverse complement strand
CAGTCCGGCCAGATCCAGGGCGCCTTCACGACCTTCACCGCGAACGATCCGCAGCTCGTCCTGGACATCGATCGCGACCGTGCGCGCAGCCTCGGGCTCCCGATGGGCGAGATCACGAGCGCGCTGCAGGTCCTCCTGGGCTCGCAGTACGTGAACGACTTCGACTTCAACAACCGCGCGTATCGCGTCTACGTCCAGGCCGATCAGCGCTTCCGGTCGTCGCCGAGCGATTTGACCGGTTTCCACGCCCGGTCGCTGTCCGGCGACCTGGTGCCGCTCGACACCGTCGTGCGGCTGCGTGAGCAGACGGCGCCTGCGGTCATCAGCCACTTCAACCTGGCGCGCTCGGCCTCGATCACCGGCGCGGCGGTGCCCGGCGTGAGTTCCGGCGAGACGCTGGCACTCATGGAGCAGATCGCGGCAGAGACACTCCCCACCGGATTCGGGTTCTCGTGGGCTGGACAATCGCTCGAGGAGCTGAAGGCTGGATCCACGGCCATCTACATCTTCGCCCTCAGCATCGTGCTCGTGTACCTCGTGCTGGCGGCGCAGTACGAAAGCTGGATTCTTCCCTTCATCATCCTGCTGGGCGTTCCCCTCGCCGTGCTCGGCGCCCTTGGGGCGCAGTTTGCGCGAGGGCTCGCCAACGACGTGTTCTGCCAGATCGGGCTCGTCATGCTCATCGGTCTGGCGGCGAAGAACTCGATCCTGATCGTCGAGTTCGCGGAACAGCTGCGAGAACAGGGCAAGTCGATCGTGGACGCTGCCATCGAGTCGGCCCGTATTCGCCTCCGGCCGATTCTCATGACGTCGCTGGCGTTCATTCTCGGCGTGGTGCCGCTGGCCATCGCGACAGGCGCCGGATCGGGCGCCCGCAACTCGGTCGGTACGGCGGTCGTCGGCGGCATGATTGCGTCGACGTTCCTCTCCATCATCTTCATCCCGGTGTTGTATGTGGTCATCCGGACGCTGGCGCCCGGCCGCGGGACGCGCGTGCATGGCATGACGACCGGAGAGGCGGGAGGCCTCAATGCGTAGGCTCGTCGGAGTGCTCCTGACCGGACTGCTCTTCGCAGCATCCGAAGTCCGGGCGCAGGAGCCCGTCCTCAAGCTGGTGACGTTCGATCAGGCAGTCGCTGAAGCCGTCGCAGAAAATCCGACGGTGGCTCGAGCCGCAACGGCCATCAACAGGGCCGAGGCGGTGCTGTCGCAGGCACGCTCGGTCACGCGTCCGACGGTGAACAGCACGATCGTCAGTTCAACGGTAGACACGGCAGTCTCGTTCGACGACAACGTGATCCAGCCGCAGTCGCAGGTCACCTTCGGCGCTGACATCGGCATGGCGATTCTCGCCCCTGCACGATGGGCGCAGATGGCCCAGGCCCGCGATCAGGTGGAGGTGGCGACGGAATCAGCCGCGGACGTACGGCGCCAGATTGGCGTCGCCGCGGCGCAGACCTGGCTGATGGTGCTCGCCTCGCAACGCCAGGTTGGCGTCGAGGAACGGGCCCTCGAGACGGCGAGGGCGCATCTTCAGTACGCGCAGCGGCGGTTCGACGCCGGCGCCGGAAGCCGCCTCAACATGGTCCGGGCCGCACAGGAAGTCTCAACGGACGAAGCGCGTCTCGAAGTCACGCGCCTGGCGCTGCGCGCCGCTCAGGAAGCGCTCGGCGTGCTGCTTGCCGAGAACGGTCCCGTGGACATCACAGGTGAGCCCTCGCTCGCCGTCCCGGCCACCATCGACGAGAGCGCGTGGATGGCCGCGCGCTCGGATCTCCGGACGCAGAACACGATCGTCCGCGCCTCCGAGCGGATCGTGAACGACAACTGGAAGGACTTCGGTCCGTCGGCCAACCTGTCGTTCAATCCGGCGTACGTCACCCCGTCCGGATTGTTCCAGCCGTCGCGGTCGTGGCGGCTGACTGTGTCGTTCGTCCAGCCCATCTTCCTGGGCGGACTGCGGAGCGCGGTCTCGCGGGAGAAGCAGAGCCTTCTCACGTCGGAGCGGCTGGCGCTCACCGAGCTCGAGCTGCAGGCGCGGTCCGAGGTCAGGCTCGCGCAGGCCACTGTCGCCAGCCGCGAGCGCGCGCTCACGAGCATTCGCACGGCTGCCGAACAGGCAAACGAGGTGCTGAAGATCACAACCGTCGCCTTCGAAGTCGGCGCGACGACGAACATCGAGGTCATCGACGCGCAGCGATCCGCGCGGGACGCAGAGACCATCGCTGCGGTGGCGCTGGACGGACTCGAACGCGCCCGGCTCGATCTTCTGGTCGCGATCGGACAGTTTCCGAAGTAGCGCTCGATCACTCGGGGAGCGCGATATGTGCAGAAACATCAAGACACTCGCGAACTTCGACCCACCCGCCACTGACGACGAGCTCCGGGCGTCGGCGCTGCAGTTCGTGCGCAAACTGAGCGGCACGAATCGGCCGTCCCAGGCGAACGTAGGGATCTTCAATCAGGCGGTGGACGACGTGACAGCGATCGCCCGTCGTCTGGTCGACTCTCTCACTACCGTTGCTCCCCCGCGCAACCGGGAGGACGAAGCACGTAAGGCGCGCGAACGCTCGCAGCGCCGGTTCGCCTGAGTCGAACGAAGTCCATGGGTACCTCTGCCGGATCTCGCGCCGCCACCTTCCTGAACGATCCCTCACTCGTTCGTGAAGCCTGCTACATCAACGGCGAGTGGGTAGGCGGCGGCGACACGATCTCCGTGGACAACCCGGCGACTGGCGAGGTGATTGGCACGGTGCCGAAGTTCGGCCGCGCCGAAACACGGCGCGCGATCGATGCGGCGGCGGCCGCGCTCCCCGCCTGGCGTGCGCTGATGGCGAAGGAGCGCGCCGTCATCCTGCGCAGGTGGCACGACCTGCTGATGGAGCATCGCGAAGACCTCGCGACGCTCATGACCCTCGAGCAGGGCAAGCCGCTCGTCGAGTCACGCTCCGAAGTCGCCTATGGTGCCGGCTTCCTCGAATGGTTCGGAGAAGAAGCAAAGCGGATCTACGGCGACACGATTCCCTCTCACGCCCGCGACAAGCGCATCGTCGTCCTCAAGGAGCCAATCGGCGTCGTCGGGTGCATCACGCCCTGGAACTTCCCCATCGCAATGATTGCCCGCAAGGTGGGACCTGCCCTCGCGGCAGGATGCACCGTGGTGACGAAGCCGGCATCACAAACGCCGTTCTCCGCGCTCGCGCTCGCCGAGCTCGCGGAACGCGCCGGAGTCCCCAGGGGCGTGCTCAATGTCGTGACCGGCTCGGCGACCGAGATCGGCGGCGAGCTCACCTCGAATCCGGTCGTCAGGAAGATCTCCTTCACCGGATCGACGGCCATCGGCAAGGTGCTCATGGCGCAGTGCGCCAGCACCGTGAAGAAGCTCTCCCTCGAGCTCGGCGGCAACGCCCCGTTCATCGTGTTCGACGATGCGGATCTGGGTGCCGCGGTCGAGGGAGCCATCGTCTCCAAGTACCGGAATACGGGCCAGACGTGTGTCTGCGCGAATCGGTTCCTCGTGCAGGCCGGCGTGTACGACGCATTCGCCACGCGGCTCGCAGAGGCCACCGACCGCTTGAAGGTCGGGTCCGGCCTCGACGCAGGCGTGACCCAGGGCCCGCTCATCGATGCCGCGGCCGTGGAGAAGGTCGAAGCACACGTACGCGACGCCGTTGCCAAGGGCGCCTCCGTCCTGCGGGGAGGACGCCGTGCCGGCGCCGATTCCCTCTTCTACCCGCCAACGGTCCTCACCAACGTCAGCACCGATATGGAGCTGTCGCGCGAGGAAACCTTCGGACCCGTGGCTCCACTTTTCCGGTTCGAGACCGATGCCGACGCTATCGCCCTCGCGAACGACACCGAGTTCGGTCTGGCCGCCTACTTCTACGGACGGGACATCGGCCGCGTCTGGCGGGTCGCCGAGGCGCTCGAGTACGGGATCGTCGGCATCAACACCGGACTCATCTCCACTGAAGTGGCGCCGTTCGGAGGTGTGAAGGAATCCGGCGTGGGTCGCGAAGGCTCGAAGTATGGAATCGAGGACTACCTCGAGATCAAGTACCTGTGCCTTGGCGGTCTCGGCGCGTAGGCTCTAGTCGAAGTCGTCGTCCTCGTCGTCTCCCGTGCCGAACCGCGGATTGACGACGTTGTTGAACAATGAGCCGAAGGTGAAGCTGACGCCCGCCGAAAGACTCACGTCGTAGCCGCTTCGCAGCGCGCGAAGCCGCAGAAGCACTTCCTCCGCCGTCGCATCACGCCGCGGCAACGAGATCTGATCGCGGATCCGCGATGCCGAACCTTCCAGCTCCAGTGCCAGGCCCCGCGTGATGTTCAGCGACAGCTCTCCATCCGCCTCCAGCCGGTACAGGTCAGGATCGTGGAGGTACTGCGACCACTCGATGCCGGCCGAAAGCGAACCCCAGGGCTGCCGCTGATCGAAACGCGCCGATGTGCGGTGTTGCCACCGCGTTTCCGTCAGCTGGTTGAACAGCGTGATCTCGTAGTAGTCGGACCGCTGAACCCCGGCCTCGTACTGAAAGACGAACTGGCGGGTCGCGTACTCCTCGTACGGGAACACGCTGAACTCGACCGCCGGCGCGGCGGCGATCCGGAGCTCGGTGTTGTCGAAGGTCGAGGACACCGCGCTGCCTTCGACGCCAAACGACCAGTGCGGCCCGACACTCTTCGCCAGGAACCATTCGGCTTCGCGCTCGCGCTGCTCGACCTCGAATGGATCGTTCTCATCGAGATCGAACTTCTGGGTCTCCTGCTCAACGGAGAATCCGAGCGCGATCTTCCAGTTCTCGGTGACCCGGTCGCCGCTCATGCCTGCGCGCCACTCGATTTCCCTGGTCGATTCCTCTGCCTCGATTGATCCGTCAACCTCCAGCTCGAACACCCAGAGGTTCCAGGGATCGTCATCCGGAGCGATTACACCTTGCCCGGCTTCCGGCACCTCCACGTCGATCTCCAACCCCGCGGGCAGACCGGCACGCGCGGCGTAGTTGAGCAGGCCGATGGTCACTGTACGAAGGATGCTCTCGCGGCGCATGCTCTCGGCCTCGTTCGCCACACTCAACACACGGAGCTCCTGCTCGATCCCCTGGAAGCGGAGCATGCCGACGAATCGCAGGATCGTCTCCTCTCCCCCGCCTCCGGTGTCCGTTGTCCGCGACAGAAGGTGAACGTCCGCATCCTGCGGCTGACGGACGAAATCCGCCCATTCGATCTCGTCGCGGAGGTACTCCTCGAAGCAGTCTGCACAATCGAGGAACACCCTCAGCCGGCTTGCGGGGACGGGCGATCCTCCAGATGACTGGGCGGAGACGCTCACCGAACTCCAGAGCAGCAGGGGGGCCACGCCGAGTGACAGGAGGCGCCGGAGCATGGGCACCTTGTAGCTCATCCCCGATGAAGTGCAC
>JBFWPD010000310.1:0-5453 GCA_050250175.1 Vicinamibacterales bacterium | reverse complement strand
CCGTGTAGAGCTTGAGCACCAGAACCCGCGCCGCGACATAGAACGCGGCAGCCATCAGGAACGAGAGCCGGAGTCCAAGCCAGCCTGCGAGGAAACCGCCAACGGCCGGACCGAATGCCGGCCCCAGCCGCTGCGCCGTCTGCACGAATCCAATCGCCGACGTCATCTTGTCGCGGGGCGCCGATTCCGCGGCCATGGCGAGGGCGAGCGCACCGTATCCGGTGAACAGTCCCAGGCCGGCCCGCAGGGCGACTACGTGCCACGCGCGGGTGACGAAGGCCATCGCGACCATCACCAGCACGCAGCTGACGAGCGCACGGGCCAGCATGATCTTCCGGCCAAAGCGATCCGCCAGCCGGCCCCAGAGGGGAGACATCAGCGCCGCAAGAGCCGGCGTGACGCCCAGGGCGGCACCTGTCCAGAGCGCGATTTCTCCGACGTCGGTGACGCCAAGCTGCCGGATGTAGAGAGGCAGAAACGGCATCGCCAGCGTGAAGCCGGCGAAGCCAATGAAGCAGGCCCCCGTGACGGCGAAGAGGTTCCGCCGCCATGAGGGGTCGGCCGCGGGATGCAGAGGCGCGGCAGCCGGAAGCTGTGCGGTCGACTGTAGGGTCAGAAGCGGATCTTCGCCTCCTCGGAGGCCGTCACGTGGATGCTGTCCACGAAGCGGATGTAATGAGGATCATTCTGCATGATCAGCGAGCTCGTGCGCACGCCGTCGCCGAAGAAACGGACACCGCGCATCAGCGTCCCACCGGTCACACCCGTCGCGGCGAAGATCACCCGGGACCCGGGCGCCAGATCTCTGGACCGGTAGATTTTCTTGAAGTCCGTGATACCCATCGCGCGGCAGCGCTCTTCGTGTTCGGGCTTCGAAATGACGAGCCGGGCAAAGATCTCCCCGTTGAGGCAGCGCATCGCCGCCGCGGTCAGTACGCCCTCGGGTGCGCCGCCGGTGCCCATCACCGCGTGCACGCCCGACCCTACCACCGAGGCCGCGATGCCTGCGGACAGGTCGCCGTCGCCTATCAGACGGATGCGGGCTCCGGTGGCCCGGATGTCCGCAATCAGGGACTCGTGACGTGGACGATCGAGCACGATGATCACGAGATCCTCGATGCTGCGCCCCAGGCATCCCGCGATGGCCTTCAGGTTCTCGTGAACCGGCGCATCGAGACTCACGTGGTTCTTCGAGCTCGGGCCGACGATCAGCTTCTCCATGTACAGATCGGGCGCGTGCAGCAGGCCCCCGCGGTTGCTCGCGGCGAGCACGGTGATCGCGTTGGGCGCGCCCGTGGCGCAGAGGTTGGTGCCCTCGAGAGGATCGACGGCGATGTCTATCTCCTGGAACGTCGCGTGCGACGCGAACGTCCCGCGCCCCGTCCCGTTCTTCGCATGAGGCACACCGACCTTCTCGCCGATGAAGAGCATCGGCGCCTCGTCGCGCTCTCCTTCGCCAATCACGATCGTGCCGTCGATCGGCACGGTGTCCATCACGCGCCGCATCGACTCGACCGCGACCTGATCGGAGTGATGCCGGTCGCCCTGGCCCATCGTGTGGGCACAGGCGATCGCCGCCTGCTCGACGACCCGCAGAAATTCGAGAGAAAGATCGGCATCCATCGCGTTACTCGTGACCTCCGTAAGGTGGGAGCTCGCAGCGCGCCGCCCGGTCCACGCGGTAGCCCAGCAGGTAGTCGGCCTGCATCAGCTTGTGAATCTCCCGCGTGCCCTCGTAGATGACGGCGCCCTTGCAGTTTCGATAGAAGCGTCCGACGGGATACTCGTCGGAGTATCCGTTGGCGCCGTGGATCTGCACCGCGTCGGCTGCGGCACGCTCGGCGGCGACGGTGGCGAACCATTTCGCCAGCCCCGTTTCCCTTGTGTTGCGCAGCCCCTGGTTCTTCATCCAACCGGATCGGAGCCAGAGCAGACGGGCCGACTGATAGTCCGACTCCATCTGCGCCAGCATCTCCTTCACGAGCTGATGCCGTCCGATCTCGACGCCGAACGTCTTGCGCTCGAGTGCGTACTTCACGCTCGCGTCGCGGCAGGCGCGAATCAGCCCCGTCGCGCCGGCGGCGACCGTGAAACGGCCCTGGTCGAGCGCGGCCATCGCGATCTTGAACCCTTCGCCCTCGCGGCCGAGAAGATTCTCCCCGGGCACCTCGACGTCGTCCATCTTGAACCAGCCCGTGTCGCCGGCGAGGATGCCCCACTTCCCGGTCATCGGGCCGCTGCTGAATCCCTTGAATTGCCGTTCGACGATGAAGGCGGAGAGGCCGGAAGGGTCTCGCTCCTTCTTCTTTGCGGCATCGGTCCACGCGATGACGAGGAAGTTGTCGGCGACGTTTGCCAGCGAGATCCAGGATTTCTCGCCGGCCAGGATGTAGCGATCGCCCTTTCTGACCGCCGTCGCCTGTATCCCTCGTGCGTCGCTGCCAGCGCCGGGCTCTGTCAGGCCATAGCCTGCAATCTGCTCCCCGCGCGCCTGCGGCGCAAGGTAGCGCTGCTTCTGATCTTCAGTTCCCCACGTGAGGAGCGACAAACAGTTCAGCCCGACATGCACCGACATGATCACCCGCAGGGAGGTGTCGATGTACTCGAGCTCCTCGCTGGCAAGACCCAGCGCGAGGTAGTCCATGCCCGCGCCGCCGTACTCCTGCGGGACCGAGATGCCGAGCAGCCCGAGCGAAGCCATGCCGCCAAGGATCCGGTCGCGATCGAAACGGTGGGCACGATCAGCGTCGTGGATGTGCGGCGCAATCTCGCGCGCACCCCACTCGCGGACCGACTGCTCGAGCAGTTGCTGCTCTTCGGTCAAGTCGAAGCTGATCATTGGAGGGCGTACATGCGCATCGGCCCACGGCAGTCACCCGGGGGCCCTGAAGGCAAACGGCGCATCGTATCACGCGCCTGCTGTCACATGTACCGGCGCGCCGACGCCGGCGTCGAGCAGGCTGAAGGCGCTTCCTCGCGCGCAGGCGATCTCCAGAAAGTCCGCGCTGCTGACGAGTGCGCACAGCTGCCCTGCTGGCGCATGCGCATAGGACGGGATGAGCCCCTCGATGACTGTCCCTGCGACCTCGACCCGCGTTGCCGGCGCTGCCAGAAGGTTGAGCGTGGCACGGTCGATGTTCGTGATCAGGTTGCCGAAGCGATCGACCTTGATCACCGCGCCGTCGATCGAGTCATCGAGGACGTGGGGTTCAGGGATGGCGAGACGGACCCATTCGTGGATCGGCGGCCCCATCCGGGCCAGGTCCGCCCCTTCGGACAGCCACGCCGCCGCCGGCGCGAAGCGGTCGCGTCCTTCAAAGGTCCGACTGATGTTCGGTAGCAGGAACCGCGGATCGCTGAGCTCCACGACTCGGTCTGGTGCATGTCTGCGAAAGACCAGGGAGAAGATTCCGTTGTCCGGTCCCACGAATCGATAGCCGCCGGCCTCGGCGGCGATTGCGAGCCGTGACGAACCGACCCCTGGGTCCACGACCGCGACGAACGTGGTGCCCTGCGGGAAGTAGCTGAAGGCGGCTGCGAGTTCGAAGGCGCCGGCGAGCACATCCTGCGCCGGAACGTCGTGCGTGATATCGACGATTGACGCCGATGGGCAGATGCCGAGCATGACGCCCTTCATCACGCCGACGTAGTGATCCTGAAGTCCGAAATCAGTCAGCAGCGCGACGATCGGATGGCGCCCCACGGGACCTCGCGATCGCGTGTGTCAGGCGGGCTTGCGGAAGAGCATCTCGCGCAGCTGGTTCTTCAGGAGGAAGGACTCGGCCACGCGCAGGCCGTCGAACATGCGCTGGATGTCGCGGTTGTTGAGCACGGCCCGGCGGCCGCGTGCCGCGGGATTTGCCTTGTACCGGAGGTTGGTCTCGTCGACGATCGTGAACTTGTTGTACGTCGGCTCCTTCGGCGCTGCCGTCGCGAACATGCCGAACA
This sequence comes from Vicinamibacterales bacterium, assembly GCA_050250175.1. Lineage (GTDB taxonomy): Bacteria > Acidobacteriota > Vicinamibacteria > Vicinamibacterales > CAVVIG01 > JBFWPD01. Next base: position 1,505 of record JBFWPD010000310.1, on the reverse strand, counting down.
GAGCCCCGGCCGGACGAAGGATCTTCGTCAGCTGGCTGGCGAGCGTGTCGGCCGCCGGCCGATCGAGATAGTCGAAGAGGTCCCAGCAGAGGATTCCGTCGATCGAGTTGGGGTCGTTGCGAAGCCGTCCGCCGAGGAACTGCGCGAAGTGCTCGAGCCGGCCTCCGCGCGCGTGGCGCTCGAGGTCCGCGAAGATGTCCTCGACGAGAATCTTGCAGCCGAGCTGCTCGCCGAAGAAGTTGACGTTCGGGCCAACGACCGGCCCGAGGTCGAGCAGCACGGGCTGTTCACGCGACGTGAGGGCCGCGAGGAACTTGGGAAGCGCCTTGGTGGCAAACACGGATTCGTCGGCCTGCGTGGTGCGGGCTGGCGACGCGCCCGGTTCGCTGCGGCGCGTGGAGAGTCGATCGAGCAGGCCCATGTCTCAGGTTGGCGAAAAGGAAGAAGGCCGCAGCGCCCGCGCGGCCTCCTTCGGGTCAGTGTCGATCGTCAGCGCTGCGCGGCGGCCGCGGCTGCGACCGGTGCGGCTGCCGCTGCGGGCTGAGCAGCCGGCTTGGCGGGCTGCGCCTGTGGCGCGCCCTTGCGCTGCATGTCGACGCTGCCGCGGAAGTGTGCGCCCTCGGCGATGGCCACGCGCGGCGAGACGATGTCTCCGTCGACTGATCCGTTGTCGCGGATGTCGACCTTTTCACTCGCGGTCACGTTGCCATGCACTTCACCGAGCACAATCACCGCCTTGGCGAACACCTGCGCTTTGATCTTCCCGTTCGGTCCGATCGTCAGCACATGATCGCGGAGCTGGATCGTGCCTTCCACCTGCCCCTCGATCGTCAGATCCTCGCTGCCATTCAGCTCGCCCTTGATGACGACTGACTTTCCAATATTCACGATGTCCCTCTCCATCCTGTTGTTGGCATCGACTCGGGGAGCCGGTGTGCTGGCCGCGGCCGGAGCCGGGGTCTGGGGCACCGCGGGCTGCCCGCTCGCAGGGCGAACCGTCTCGTCACGTTTCCACATAGTTCCTCCGCCTGTTCGTGCTGGGCGCTCAACAAAAGCCGAACTGGCCAGGCAGGCCTGCCGGCGAGATCCGATCGTTTATTGGTGAAAGACGCGTCAGTATACGGAAGCGATCAAATGAAGTCTAGTCCTTTCGTTACCTAGGGTTAGCGGCAATGCTACAATGGCGGTTCATCGATGCGCGTCTATTTCGACTACAACGCCACGAGCCCATTGGCACCGGAGGTCGCCGAGGCTGTCGCCCGTCTTGGGCGGGACATCTTCGGCAATCCATCCAGCGTCCATCATTTTGGGCAACAGGCCAAATCGGTCGTGGACGACGCCCGATCGGCTGTTGCGGCGCTGGTGGACGGCGATCCCTCCGAAGTGGTCTTCACCAGCGGGGGTACCGAAGCCGATAACTTCGCCATCCGCGGCGTGGCCGAAGTCCTCGAATCGACTGCCCGTCGTCATATCGTCGCGAGCGCCATCGAACATGAGGCCGTCCT
>JBFWPD010000309.1:0-5455 GCA_050250175.1 Vicinamibacterales bacterium | reverse complement strand
CGAACGAAACCTGGCCAGCTTTTGCGAGCGTCATGCCGGTGAAGCCGATGCGCAGAGCGTGGCAGGCGTCGTCCAGCGTGAGATTGACATCTGGCGTGCGTACTCGGCGTTCTACAGCTATGTATTTTTTGTGATGCGCGTCCGCTGACATGCCACACGCCCGAAGCCTGAAGCCTGAAGCCTGAAGCCTGAAGCCTGAAGCCTGAAGCCTGAAGCCTGAAGCCCGGCGCCTGGAGCCTGCCCTATCCCTTGAAGCGCCGCCAGTCGATCCCGTACTTGCGAACCCGGTAGTTGAAGATGCGTTCGGTCGTCGACAGCAGCCGGGCTGCCTTGGCACGGTTCCCCCGGGCGCTCTTCAGCGCGTCGAGCAACGCGTCCTTCTCGAACCCCTCGAGCGACTCCCTGAGCGACGACGTCTGGCCCGTGCCTGACGCTTCGGCCGTCTGCAACGTCGGGGGAAGGTGATGGGCGTGGACGACCTGGCCGTCGCACAGCACCACGGCGCGCTCGATGGCGTTGCCCAGCTCCCGCACGTTGCCCGGCCAGTGATAGCTGACCAGCATGTCGATCGCCGGCGTGGCGATGCGCTTCACCTTCTTCCCGTGCTCGCGCGAGAACTTCTCGACGAAGTGATCCGCCAGCAGCAGGATGTCGGGCTTCCGCTCGCGCAGCGGCGGAACGAAGATCGAGAAGACGTTCAACCGGTAGTAGAGGTCGTCGCGGAACTCGCCCGCCGCAATCGCCTGCTCCAGCTCCTTGTTGGTCGCCGCGACGAGGCGGATATTGGCTCGCAGGGTCTGCGTGCTCCCGAGCCGCTCGAATTCCCGCTCCTGGAGCACGCGAAGCAGCTTGACCTGGGTCGAGAGGCTCAGCTCGCCAATCTCGTCGAGAAACAGCGTGCCTCCCTCAGCCAGCTCGAACCGACCCTTCTTCATCGCGTGCGCGCCCGTGAATGCGCCGCGTTCGTAGCCGAAGAGCTCGGACTCGATGAGATCGTGCGGCAGCGCCGCGCAGCTCACCTTGATGAACGGCTTCTTTGCCCGTGGCGAGTTGTAGTGAATGGCGTGGGCGATGAGCTCCTTGCCGGTCCCGGACTCGCCACGGAGCAGGACGGTGGTGTTTGTGCGTGCGACCTGGGCCACCTGCTCGTACACCTGCCGCATCGGCCCGCTGGTGCCGATCAGATTCGAGAAATCGTAGCGCTCCTTCAGCTCCTGCCTGAGGTGCGTGTTTTCGTCGACGAGCCGCTGGCGGTCGGCCCGGATCAACCGGTGCATCTTGACCGCCTGCGCAATCATCGAGGCCATCACGCCGACGAACTTGACGGTCCGGTTGTAGTCCCGGTCCGCCTTGAAACGCAGGTCGATCCCCAGCGCGCCGATCGTCTTCTCGTCGAGGGTAATCGGTACCGAGATGTAGGTGAGCTCCTGCTCCTTCAGCTCCGGACGCTCGGACACCCGGTGCAGGAATCCCGGCTCGCGGCTGACCCTGGGAACGACGATCGGCTTGCCGCTCTGGACCACCTTGCCGGTAACGCCCTCGCCCAGCTGGTAGCGCACCTTGCGTCCGGGCGTGATGGCGCCAGCAGCGGCTTCGACTTCGACGTCACCGGTCTCTTCGTTGAGCAGAACGACGGTGCTGCGGAGGGCGCCATGGTGGCGGCCCAGAATCCCCAGCACGCGCTGGAGTGCCTGCTGGAGATCGAGCGTGGCAGAGAGCGCCTCGCTCGTCTCGAGCAGAGTCGAGAGCTTACGGACTTCGCCGGCGTGCGCTTCTGCCGGCTCCATCCACGACGCCGGAGTCGACATGGTGGGCCCCAAGGGAACGATGCCCTCACATGTGCAAGGAGAGTTCCATGCCGGACGGGCGTCACATCCGGATCTTGCGCGGAAACGTTAGCGATTTCGCCCGAGACGACGGAACGCGGCCGCCTCTCCGGCCTACGAAATTGTCCCCGTGGAGTATTGACCGAACAGGATTGTCGAACGCGCGTCCCGCGGCTACGGCACGACGCGAATATCGATCGCCTGGCTGGCGGTCAGGCCGTCGTGCGCGGCGGTCAGTTCGAGCCGGTATTCGCCAGCCGGAAGACCGGCCAGCGGCACCTCGATCTGCTGCGCATCGGCGGATGGGCCGGGCACCGCGCTGAGCTCGCGCATGATTCGTCCGGCCCGGCTCACGAGCACTGCGGATACTGTCGGCGTCGAGGCCGCATACGCCGGCACCCGCACCAGCAGCTGCTCGGCGCTGCGAAACTCCCGCGACGCAGCTGGAACCGCGTTGGGATCGTCACGAATCTGTCGCATCTCGCGTGCGGTTCTGGCCCGGAACACCGCCGCCGTTCCGAGGGCAACCGGGCCGCCGGGTGCCCGGATCGTCAGGTCGCGCACGTCGGTGTCGAGCGCCACGGCATTGGCGTCCTCGATCGACATCTCCAGACGCAACCGTCCGGGTGGAACGTCGAACACCGCGAGAGCTGTCTGCGTCTGTCCCTCTACAGCCGTCACTGCCCGCTCGAAGACGGACTCGCCTTCCGTTGTCGTTGCGCGAAGGATGACGCGGGCGGGCGGCAACCGGCGGTCCAGCGGCCTGGACGGGACAGTCGGCACCGCCTCCCAGACAAAACTGACACGCGCCCGCCCGTCGCCCGTTCGCGCCACACCGAACCAGGGACGAATCAAGCCACTCGTCCGCCGGATCGGCAGCGGCGCCGGCGCTCCTCCTGCGCGAGCGGCGGCCGCCGTCAGCCTGCGATCCGCCGGCGGGCGGCTCCAATATCCGGACGGAGCCTTCACCGTGACCGCCGGCCGCACCACCGACACGTCGATCTCGTGGAAACGGCCATCACGTCTGGAACCAGCCGCAAACTCCAGGACGTAGTAGCGGCTCAAGTCAGCGTCCACCCGAGCCAGTCCACTTCGCCACGAATCCACGCCGGACATCAGGATCCCGCCAGTAGCTTCCGCAAGCGTCAGTAATGTCTGGCGTTCCGACAGGACTGTCGCTCTGCCGTCATCCGCCGGTTGCTCGACGCGGTCCTGGGGATCAAGGACGTGCACGACGACGCCGGTCTGATTCGCGCGGCGGACCGCGCCATCGACCGTCGGCAATGCTCCGCCGCGGCGCGGCGGTTCCGGCAGGAATCCCTCGCTCGCCACGAGGACGGCCTTCCGGCCCTCTCCGAGCTCGCCGACGTACTTGATCAGTGCGTTGAGCGCCGACGTGGAGATCTGGGAGCGGATGGCCTCGACACGCGCCGGGCTGCTTGCGATGAAGTCCTGCTCGAAGTCGTTCCTCGGCTCGAAGAGCCCCTTGCGTCCCTCGAACGATCGGATGGCCTCGCGAACGGCGTCCCGATCCGGCGTCGCGGTGATCCGCAGCAACGAATCGAGCGGCCGGACAACGGCCACGAGATCGCCGGGGCCGAGCTGACTGGTGACGAACTCCTCGAGCGCCGCGCGGATGCGTTCGGCGGAGCGGCCGGCCGACACATGGTAGTCGTCGAGGAAGATCCCGACGATGCGCGTGCTTTCCTGCCCGGCCTGATCGACCAGGCGCGCAGATTCCACACGACGCGCTTCGCCGTTCTCGACGATTCGAAACTCGGTGGCGTCGAGATCCCGGACGTCTTCTCCGCTGGCGTCGGTCGCGGCGACGTGGATCCGCACCGGTGGCGGGTCGGGGACTTCGGCTTCGCCCTGGGCGAACAGCCCCAGAGCGAAGACAACGGCAAGCACGCTCATACAGCTAGTTGACCCTGAAGCCGACGAGCTCCGTGGCTTCACCGCCTGGCGCGGTTGCCGCGAACTCCAGAAGGTAGTCGCCGGGGGCAAGTGTGGCGAGCGGGATCTCAACTGACAGGATGCCTGCCGGGTCGGTCTCGACGGGAAGGTCGCTCATCGCGTCGCCCATGCGGTTGAGCAGACGTGCGGTGATGGTCGGAGAACCGTCGGCGGCGTACGCCGCGACGCGGACCAGCAGGCGCTCGTTCCTGGTGAACTCGTGGGCCGTCGTCGGAAGGGCAGCCGGATTCGCCTTGAGGTCCTGCAGCATCCGGACCGTGCGCGCCCGGAAGAACATCGGGGTCCCGAACGACGTGCCGGCCAGATCCGGAACCGTCACGGTGCGGGTTTCCGAATCGAGAACCTCACCATCCGCATCCCGAATCGAGAGCAGCAGCTCGGCTTCGCCCGGCCGGGCGTCAAAGCTCACCCGCGGATCGTCGGCCGACACGCGTCCACGATAGTACGGCGTGCCATCGGTCCCGGCTGCCGTAACCAGGATGCTCGCAGGAGCGCTGCGAGGTGCTGTGCGCGATCCCGGAGCGGCGGCAACCGGCTCCCACACGAGAGTGACCCGCGTGTCTCCCGTCTCGCCGCGTTCGGAACCGATCCAGGTCGTCACGACGCGCCCGCGTGTCGGCTGACCGATGACCGCAAGCGCCGCTGCCACGGCTGGCGGGGGTCCGGCCGGAGCGGGCGTCGTCACACGCTCAGCTTCTTCAGCCCTGAGCGCCCAATAGCCTGCTCTGGCTCTCACCTGCAGGCCTGGCCGCCGGGTCCTGACCGTGATCTCGTGAAACTCCCCATCGGGCTGGCCAACCGTCGAGTTGTAGCCGAGCAGGTAGTACGCGCTCGAGTCGCGCACGATCTGCCGCATCGCGCCAGTCAGGTCGTTCCGGTTCACGAACGCACGGCCGGTCGTGTCATCAGACAGCCTGCGGATGGTGTCCATCGTCGCGTTCAGGTACTCCCGGTCGGTCCTCGCGCCGATGTTCTGACTGGCATCGAACCCGCTGGCTGCGAGTCCTCGCGGGTCGACACCGTACACGGCAACGTTGTTCCGGTTCGCGACCCCGGCCAGCTGGCGCAGCGTCATCGCCATGTCGAAGGTCGCGTTGTTCATCGCCCGCATCTCGTCCAGGCTGCCGGCACCTGCATCAGGGTCGAATCGCGCGGGATTGTCGGGGTCCGGCATGCCTGCCTGGCGGGACCGCAGCTGCGGCGGCACCATGTGCGTGTACCCCTCGCTGAACAGGATCAGCGATTTGCGTCCCTCCTTGAGCGATCCCATCCGCACCATCAGCGCCTGCAGCGCCGACAGCGACACGTCGTTCCTGATCCGCTCGACGATCTCCGTCGGATAGCGGTACACGTATTCCTGCTCGATGCTGTTTCTCGGTTCGTAGTCGCCTTTCCGCCCGTCGAACTGACGGATGGCGCGCGTCACCGCCGCATGATCGCGGGTGAACACCACACCGGCCGCAGGCTCGAGCGGATACATGAGCCCGATCATGTCGGAGGGGCCCAGCTGCGTTTCGATGAATCTGGCCAGCTGCTCCCGGGCGCGCACGCCGCTGTCGCGGCCGACGTGGTAGTCGTCGAGAAAGATCGCGAACAGGCGCACGTCGGGGCGTGCGGCTTCCATTTCCTGGTCGTAGTCGGTGCGAATCTGA
>JBFWPD010000308.1:0-5465 GCA_050250175.1 Vicinamibacterales bacterium | reverse complement strand
GGACACCATGGAACGAATTGAACGCGCTGCACCGCGACCTCGATTCGCTCTTCAGTCCTCTGTTGCCCGAGCTGGGCTCGCCGAATATCGGCTAGATCAGACCGCCGGTTGAGATGCGACGTGATGACGACGCTTGGCACGTCACCGTGGCGGTCCCCGGCCTCGCGCCGGACAAACTGGATGTCAAAGCCGATGCGCGCACGCTGCGCATTTGCGGCGAGCGCCCTGCTCCCGCCGCAGCGGACGTGGCCATCAGCGAGCTGCCGTACGGTCAGTTCGAACGAGACATCACGCTGCCGGATGCCATCGACCCGAAGCGGGTTCGAGCCGCCTATACGAACGGAATGCTGGAACTCGACCTTCCTCTAGCGGAAGGCACCCGACGGCACCGCATCGAGGTGCAGGCGGCACCGGTCATTCAAGCGCGGAACGCCGCGTAAGCGGCGCTGGGTCGCTTCCTGCGATCCAGCAATGACGGCCGGGGCGCGCGGGTGACTCACACTCGCTGAGCGCCAGTCCGTCGCACATTAACCACAACTTGCGAGAAAGGAGTGTCACTCATGCGACGCGTTGTGCTCGTGTCTGCGTTGTTGGGGATGTTGGCGCTACTGGCCGCGCCGGTTGCCGCGCAGGACAGCGATGGCGCATGGAGGCTGAATGCCCACGTGGGACCAGCATTCGGCACGTTCGGCACCACCCCGAACTTCGATGTGGAAGCCGGGTACGCCTTTAACAACCGGATTGCGTTTGTCGGCGAGGTAGGGGCACTCTCCCACGCGCCGTTCGACAAGGCAAAGAGCGTCGCGCCGGCGGTCCCCGCCCCCGACAGCTTCAGGGAATCGAAGGTTCACGTCAACGGCTACCACTACAACGGCAATCTCCTGTTCGAACCGGCCAACCGGGGACCGCTGACTCCTTATGCAACCATCGGTATCGGCGCTTTCAGGGGTTCAACCGTGGCTGAGTACACCACGGGTCAGTCGCGACGACGTGAGTACGAGGCTGCGACGCACTTCGCGGCGAACCTGGGCGGCGGGATCACGTACCGCGTGACCCCCTGGCTCGGACTCAACGCCGACTACCGCAACTTCATGGTGATTCCCGCGCGCGCTCGGGAGGGCGTCTCGTTGGGAACTCAGTACGTCAACCGGTTCACCACGGGTGTCTCGCTGTTCGTGAAGTAGCCCATTGCAAACAGACCAGGGCGTCTCGTTCGAGGCGCCCTGGTCGTGCAAGGGCTGATCAGAGTGAGGTGAGCGATGTGGAAGATGATCCTGTTCCCCTTGATTGCCGCGGTGTCACTGGCTGGCGAGGCGCATGCCGGGCCGTTCGCGCCACTGGTAGACATGGAGATCACGCTCCCGGGTGGGAGGATCGAGCAACTCTCTGCCCCTGAAAGCGGCCTCGCCCACGTGATGCTGGACGGCGTCGAATACGCGTTCCGTCCCACGATCATGGACAGCCAACCGTGGAACCGCGTGATCGTCACCATCTTTCGCCGGGTGTCTCCCACCGCGGCGACAGAAGTGCTCGGCGAGGTCGAGCTGAAGACGCGACGCACCCCGGTCGCGGCCCCCACCGAGCCCGGGTTCAGAGTGGCGGTGACGAATGTCTCGCTGCCGCCGGCGACGAGTTCCGGGCGTTCTTAGATGAGGAGAGGAATCATGCGCATTCTGGTCACCTTGACGTTGACCGCGTGGATGACGGCAGGGCTTGCGGCGCAGGCGCCCTCCGCCGTCGGGACGGAAAGTGTACGGGCGGCGCTCGCAGAACCGAGCGTCCATCTGGAAGGTTGTCTCTATGAGGACGTCAGTGGGAGCCAACCATCGACACAGCAGGCATCTGGTTACATCGTGGAGGATCTGAAGGTCATCAGCCAACGCGATAGCGGCGCAGAGGTTCCGGTGCGCTATGCGGTACGCGGGGCGGCCGACACCGGGGATCGGTTGAAGGCCTTCGCCGGCAAGCGCGTTGGCATTACCGGACGCGTCGGGACCGATGCGAATCCTCCCGAGTTGCAGGTGACGGCGATCCGAGAGATCGTCGGGCAGTGTGCTCGTCGTGCAGCGTCGTAATTGCCGCGAGCAGGCTCCTCGCACGAGAGATCTGGGAATGAACGTCACGTGGCGGGCTCGCCACCTGCTCGAGCCCGCCCAACTTCTTAAGTCATCGTGGACTTGGCTAGTCCCTCGGAACAGGCACTTCACTCACCGGCGTCACCGTGCTCGTGCAGCGCTTGAATCCCGGATACAGGAACTTGTGAATGGCCGTCGCATCGTCGGCCTCGACGATGAAGAAGAGGGTGTGCTGGGCGTTGGCGCCATACCGGCCAATCAGCTTGATGCCCTTGACCGTCGGATCGAAAAGACTGTTCGACCCACCCTCGTCGCGTGGACAGGTTTCAGGAGTATGGACTTGCGTGATGTGAAACAGCATGAACGCTCCTCGGCGGAAAGTTGATTGCTGGACGATAACATCAATCACGCGCGCGCAATCCACCTGGCGCACATGGGAGGACGTTCCCGACGGACCTCGGCTGTTTCCCGCGCTAATCGAGACGGTACCGGCCAACGCGAAAGCGATCACACCGGAGACTTCTCTGAAACCAGAACGTCTCCGGGTGTTCACGACAGCGCGAGGACTCAGACCGCGGCGTGCATCTTCGCGAGAGTCCCCGGTACGTAGTTGCCGGGCACCGTGCGCACAGCGGAGTTGAGCCGGTTCCAGCCGTTGATTGCGACGATCGCCAGGCTCAGGTGCACAATCTCGTCCTCCGAGAACTGCTCCCGCACGCGCTCGTACACGTCATCCGGAACACCGCGCTCTGAGACGAGCGTCAGGGCCTCGGTCAACGCCAGCGCGGCGCGCTCGCGCGCCGAGTAGTATGGCGTCTCGCGCCACGCGCTGAGGCCGTAGAGCCGCTGTTCGGTCTCGCCGCCCGCGCGTGCGTCCTTGCTGTGCATGTCCAGGCAGTACGCGCAGCCGTTGATCTGCGACGCGCGCATCCGGACGAGGTCGAGCAATCGGCGATCGAAGCCGGCATGACGAACCTGCCGTTCGAGCCCGAGCATGGCCTGCATGATGCCTGGGGTTACCTTCGTGAGATCGATTCGAGCTTTCATGATGTTTTTTCGCCTCCACATTGAAGACGAATCAGGAGGGGCTTTCGTGACACCCCGGAGACATCCTACGAAACCCGCCATCAGCCGGGCTCCGTAATGCCGGGCTCCGGCTGCCTGGGCTCAAGGGCTGGTCGGCCTGGTTTCGACCCAGGCGGGACGCGCCTGGTCAGCCGTTGCGGGCGACCGCGCGAAATGCGCCGTCCATCAGGATCGCGACCATGAAGCCGCTGCCCGAGGTCACGTTGGCCGAATGCGGCGTCCCCGCCGGGATGTAGACGGTGGCAGGCGCGTCGACCTGGATCGTCTCGTCTCCGAGACAGACGGCGACGCGAAGCGCAGAGGTCGTGTGGAAGACGTTGATCTCGTCGTAGTCGTGCACGTGGACGTCGCAGTAATCGCGCGTTCCGGGCTCGACTTCCGTGAACTGATGAATGGCGATGTGCGTGTTGAGATTGGGATGCAGCGCGGCGCTCGACATCAGCCACCGCGTCAGCGGTCCGTCTCTGTGGAACGGCACATCGGCGAGCGGCTCGGCCCGGCCCGAGACGACGATCGGCTCTCGTGGATTGGCAATACTCGTGGCAGAACGGCTCACGCTCGAGTCTCCCCTGGGTCCTGATGACATCGTGGTCGCATCAGATTCTAATCTCTAGTCGGCAAGGGCCAGCATCCGATCGATCACCGACGCACGGGATTCCATGACGTCGAGCTCCCATTCACGGGCCTGTCGGAGGCGAGCTGTCAGTTCCTGACGATGTGCCACGACCGCCTGAAAGCGATCGACCACGCCCTGGAGATCGAGCGGCTGCCGCAACCCGGACGATAACGGCATGGCGAATCCAAGCGACTGACAGCATGCCGCCATCGAGGGCTGATCGCCGAAGAACGGATACGACAGCATCGGCACGCCTTGAAAGGCCGCCTCGTGCGTCGAATTCAACCCGTGATGCGTCACGAAGATGTCGGCTTCTCTCAGCGCCGCTTCCTGATCGACATAGGTTTCGACGCGTACGTGTCGCCGCCCGATTCGATGGCGCGCCGTGGACTCGGCATCGTATCCCCCAAGGCTGATCACCATCTCGACGTCGGAAGCAGCCGCTGCGTCGGCCAGGACCCCCATCGCCCCGAGAGCGCTGTCCGCGTAGTACCTCCAGACGGCTGTACCGAACGAGACGTAGACATTCTTCAGACCACTTCCCGGGAAGATCGGGACTGCCTCAGCGGCGCGATGAAGCGTGAGCGATCCGAAGAACGCGATCGGCGCGAACGCGGCAGCCTGGCCCGCATCCAGGTACTGCGACGGTTCCGGATAGAGATTCAGATGGGGACTGACACCTGCCAGGTAGGCGAACGGCGTCGCATCCTCCAGACCATGCTCGTCGCGCAAACGCCGTACCGCATCGAGGCAGGCAGCTGAGATCGCGACGGAGGGCTCGGCCGCAATGGCTGCGATCGCAGGCCCGGGCACCTGCGCATGCCCTGCGCGCATGCTCACGTAAGGAATGCCGAGACGCCGCCCGACGAGGGGCGCGACGACCATGAAGGAGTCGTACACGATCAACGCCGGGTTCAGTCTCGCGATATCAGCCGCCAGCGGTTCGACGTACGCCGCCGCAAAGGTGACGAACCTGCTCGGGAACGGCAGCGACTCGCGATCGACCGCGTCAATCGGAAAACGCGCGAAGAGATCGACGAACGTGCCGCCGGCGGCTTCGACCGCGGCGCGGACTTCGGGCCGCGTCATGACGTGCACGTCGATGTCTCTTGCCCTCAGGCCGGCAACAACCGACAGAAGGCGCCTGGCGTGACCGCCCCCGGGTGTGAGGACGACGACCGACCGACCGATGGCCACCGCGGCTCAGCCCTGCGGCACTGCCGCGAGCTCGTGGAGGCGGGCCATCGGCACGGCTCGTGCCGCCGGCGGTCTCTGCAGGCGGATGACGGCGCCCCGCGCGGCCATCGCGATCATCCAGAACCGCAGCGGTCCCGGGTCCACGCGCGACGTCGTCGCATAGCCGCGCATGAACCGGCCCCAGGCGTCCTCGTCGGCCGCCCAGCGCGCATACGTGCGCCCCAGGTCGAGACCGGGCGCCTCGAGTCGTATCCACTCGTTGTCGACCACGTGCAGCGCTCCCGCGGCGTCGAGGACGATGTTGGGCGGACAGTAGTCCAGATGCACCAGCGTCTGCGGCGACTCGCCCGGGTCGTTGCGCCGCAGTTCCTCCTGGAGCGACTCGCGCAGGCCGATCGAGATCGCGCGGCACCCGGCGAGCACGCCCAGCTGCTCGACAGCGCGATCGCGATGCGGTTGTGTGCTCGCGTTGCGCGCGCCGGATGGGGCCA
>JBFWPD010000307.1:0-5472 GCA_050250175.1 Vicinamibacterales bacterium | reverse complement strand
ACCAGTCTCGCGCCCCGCCTCGAGCCCAGCCACTACCGGTCTGATCGGGTGTGCGCGCCGTCACCGAGAAGTTCGCATCGGTCGAACGGTGATAGGCAAAGAGTCCGTTGCTGGTCGCTACCGCGATTGCCGATGCGTTCGCCTCCAGGAAGCCGGCCGTGAACACATCTCCTGCCTCTACGCCCGATTCCCTTGCGGCATCCACGGCGCGGCCGACGATCTCGGCTCGCGACTCCCCCTCGAGATCGGCCGTGGCATCCACGTAGGCATCGACCGCGGCGTAACTCTGCGGCCCGAGTTCCGGCAAGAACTCGGGATCATCAGGAGAAAGGCGCGCAATCCGGATCGCCGTGTCGACAGTCCGCTCGAGAGATTCGTCGTCGAGAGAATTCGTATACGAAATTCCACGGCGGCGTCCGACCGTGGCCGTGATGTACATGGACGCGTCGGTAACGCTCCCCGACGTCGTGATGCTGCCGTCTGCGAACCGCGTGTGGCCATTGCGGTAGCTCAGGATGTTCACGCGGGTCTGTTCGGCGGTGCTCAGATCGAGTACACGGTCCGCGAGTGCTCGCGCAGCCTCGCGGGTGAGGAGCGAAGTCGCGCTTTGCGCCGCTGCAGCCGGCTCTTGCGCTTGGCTGCTGCCTGAAGATACCGGGCGAGCATTCATGCGGCACGCCCCGTGTTCAGAACCGTCACGTTTCTGAAGCGCGCCGGCACGCACCCATGGCTCACCGAGTTGTTCTGCGGAGGCTCTCCCTTGCCATCGTTGAAGACGCCCCCCATCCAGTACGACGACGGTCCACCGATGAGATCCATCGAGTTCCAGAACACCGGCGTATTGCTCTGATAGGCGACGTCCTTCAGCATTCCGCCGATCTTTCCATTCAGCACTTCGTAGAACGCCTGTCCGGAGAACTGGAAGTTGTAGCGCTGGTGATCAATCGACCACGAACCACGATTCCGGATCAGAATGCCGCGCCTGGTGTCGGAGATGATGTCGTTGATGTCGATGTCCTCCTCCCCCGGCAACAGCGAGATGTTTGGCATGCGCTGGAACTGGACCGCACCCCACGAATCGGCGAACGAGCAGCCGTGCGAACGGGACACACCGGTCAGCTTCTGAATCCGGGCGACTTGTTCCCTCGTCGTTTGATAGTCCTTGAAGACACCGCGCTCAACCAGCAGCCATTGATCCGCCGGGACGCCTTCGTCGTCCCAGGCAACCCGACTGAGGGACCCTTCCTGCGTCCGGTCGGCCTGAACGTTCATGAAGGAGGGGCCATAGCGAAACTTGCCGATGACCGCCTCTGGAGGGGCCAGGAAGCTCGTGCCGGCGAAGTTGGCCTCCAGTCCAATCGCGCGATCCAGCTCCGTCGGATGGCCAATCGATTCGTGCAGCGTCAGCCACAGGTTCGTTGGCTCGATGATCAGATCGTACTCACCCGGATCGACACTCCGCGCCGTAAGCTTCTGTGCGGCGATGGACGCCCACCGTTCGGCCTGGCCCGGCATGTCGAGCGACTCGACGTATTCCCACCCCAGGGCGCGGGGCGCCAGTTCCTCTTCGTACCCCTGAAAATCGCCGCTGCTTCCCATCGCGGTTACATAAAAGGTGGGACCGACCCGGACCATCGTCTGGGTGACATTTGTGCCGGCTGTGGTCAGGAGAGTCTTCTGTTCGCGCAACAGCTCCAGGTTCGAGTTCGCGAACCGCACTTCCTTGACTCTCATGGCCGCCGCGTTCGCAGACAACAACAGACTCACCTTCTCTTCGATGGGGACGAGGAAGGGATCGCGACCGAGGGGCGTCATCCATGTGCCTGTGACAGGCTGCACGGGCGCGAGCTCGACGGGCTGCCTTCGGACGCGCTCGGCGGCTCGGGCGAGAGCTGCCGCCTGCAACGCCGCCTGCTGAGCATCGCCGCGAGTGACCCTGCTGGTCGCAGCAAATCCCCAGCTGCCGTTGACGAGTGCCCTGATGCCCAGTCCGTACGATTCGTTGTCCGCGACGAAGCGAACCTGCTGCTCGCGCGTATAGATCGCCTGACGACGATACCGGGTAACGCGAACGTCCGCGTACGTCGCGCCGGCCGATCGCGCGGCATCGAGTGCGGCTTCGCCAATCTCGATCGTCGCGGAGTCTGCGGCAGGGGCCGCGACGGCTTGCGCCGACGCCAGGTAGCGTAATTGCGGACTTGCGGCAAGGGCAGCCGCGGCAGTCGCTGTGGTCCTGATGAACTCCCGCCGGGTCGAGGCCACTGGTCCTCCCTCGATGTGGAAATGGGGGAATCAACCGACGCGGATAGGGTCTGTTATGTGTTCTTCAGGATAGTCCGACTGCCGGCCGAAAGGAACCTCCCCGATGGTCGGCCGCGCCGCATCGCGTACGCTATACGACGAGAGGCAACTGTTGATCGACCCGTCCATCGGATCCAGATTCGCGGGCATTGCCCTGGGGCACGTCGCGCGTGAGTATCCGAACAAGCTCGATCATGTCCTGAACGGGCCAGCCGACCTGAAGTCGCCGCGAACCCTCCACCCCATGTTCTTCGGCAGCTTCGACTGGCATTCGAACGTGCACGCGTGCTGGCTCCTCGCAACCATGCTTCGCCGCGTTCCCGATCTGCCGCAGCGGCAGACCATCCGCGACCTGTTCAACGACCGATTCACCGAGGCGCACGTCGCCACCGAAGTGGCCTACCTCGCTCAGCCTCTCCGCGGAACGTTCGAACGGCCCTACGGGTGGGCCTGGCTGTTGATGCTTGCGGCCGAACTCACCCGCCACGCCACCGGCGAGGGACGCCTGTGGGCGGCCCGGCTCGCGCCGCTTGCTGCCGCGTTCTCTTCCCGCTTCAGGAGCTTTCTCCCCAACGCGCCGTACCCCATTCGAGCTGGAACTCACGGCAACACGGCATTCGCACTCTCGCTCGCCTTCGAGTACGCCGGCGCCGCAGCAGACGAGTCGCTGGCGACGACGCTCCGCACGGCCGCCCTCCAGTGGTACGAAGGTGACGCCGACTGCCAGGCATGGGAGCCGTCAGGCGATGATTTCCTGTCGCCCGCGCTCACCGAAGCAGAATGCATGCGCCGGGCGCTGCCTCGCGACGCCTGGCAGCACTGGTTCGATCGGTTTCTGCCGCGCGTCGCAGAACGCGCACCTGCAACGCTCTTCGAGCCAGCGAGCGTTCACGACCGCACCGACGGCAGAATCGTCCACCTCGACGGCCTGAATCTGAGTCGCGCGTGGTGCTGGCGAAATATCGCGGCCAGCCTCGAACCGGACGACGCGCGACGCGCAATCGCGGTGGAAGCCGCCGATGCGCATCTCGCAAGCGCCCTGCCCCACCTCTCCGACGACTACGCGGGGGAACACTGGCTGGCGACGTTCGCGCTGCTGGCGATGACCGGCGGCGAGACGTCCTAGGCGCTTGCCCGCACTTCGATCTGCCCCGCATGCTCGCGCGTTTCAAAGCACGGCTGCGGTGTCGTCGCCGGACTCCGCTTCGACGACGTCGGGCTCACCGGACAGCAAGACCCGCGCCTGCAGTTGAAGCGGCCTCAGAACTGGAACAGGCGGGTCATCTTGATCGCGAAGGAGCGGTTCAGGAGGTCCGGAAATCCACGGCCTTCGGTATCGCGGCCGTCGCTGTAGACGAGAAAGAGCTCGCTGCCGGGCCGGTACTCCCACATGAAGCGGGCGTTGGTGGCAAGCACCCCTGCGGTCGAACTGAACTGGAACAGCGCCGACGTCATCATGCGGGGCGTGATCGTATAGATCGTGCGTGTGCTGACGACCTGCGCGCGGTAGGCGGCATCGGGCATGTCGAGCCAGGTCAGCGTCAGGGTGGGCTCGAATGACAATTGCGACGTCACCGGCACCCGGCCGTTGTACGCGACTTCGGTCTTGGTGCCCCCATAGAAGCCGCCGTAGCCCACGCTGGCTGTGCCGACGAGCGGGCGCAAGGGACCGAGGATGTAACTCAGTTTCGTCTCGCCGAACTGGTAGTCGCCCGGAGCAATCGGCGCGCCGGCCACCGTGAACGTGGCGCGGGGCCGATCTTCGTTGTGGGTGTACGCCAGGCTCAGCTCGTCGCCGCTATTCGCCTGAATACGGAAGGTGCCGTTGGCCGCCAACGTCTGCCGACCGCCAGTCGTCCCCGCGATGTCGTCGTACGTCGCTTCCCACGAGAGCTTGCGAACGGACGAAAAGCGTGCAGGCCGCGGACTGTATCGCAAGAAGCCGAAGTTGCGCACGATGCCCGTCCGGCTGACGAAGCCGATCCCCGGCTGGAACGCATCGCCAACTTTCAGACGCGCGGCTTCGACGCCGTAGAGGTCGCCGCTGTAGCGGAACTGCCCGGCATAACTCTCCCCGTCCCCTTCGACATCCGTGGTCCGGCTCCGCAGGTAGTTGGCGTTGACCTCGACATCCTGGAAGAGGCGGAACGCGGCGTCAGCACCGATCACCTGGTTGGACGCCGCATCGACGCCGCCATAGCGGCGATCGGTGGCAATCATCCCGATCGTGCTGCGCTGCAGGACGTCGCGCCGCACGCGCACGACCGAGAAGGTCGTGGCGTCCACGTCCGCGTCGTCCGACTCACGCGTCCTGATGCTGAGCGCGCCGACGTTGAACGCACCGATGCGCCCGGTCACGCGACCGCCTCCTGCGATCGGCACGGGCAATCCGTTGGCGATGCCGATCTGGCGACTGAAGAAGACGATCGGATTCTGGTCGCCGCCGGGCCGCGCGGTCCCGAAGGTCGTCCCGAAGTTGAAGTTCGACTGGCCCTCGAGAAAGAACTCGCGCTTCTCCGGGAAGAAGAGGCTGAAGCGCGTCAGGTTCAGCTGCTGGGTGTCCGCTTCCACCTGCGCGAAGTCGGTGTTGTAGGTGAAGTCGACGTTCAGACTCTTCGTGATCTTGTACTTCGCTTCCCCGCCGATCTCGCCATTCACGTTGTCGTCGCGCGCGCCCAGGGCAGGCCCACCGCTGAAGGTGGACAGCGCGTACGGCTTCACGTCGAGGATGCCCCCGCCGGACGCTGGCGCCTCGATGCCGACGAGGGTTGCCGCCGACGACATCTTCCAGATTCCCGGGCCTCCATACGAGGCAGGCACCGGCGACAGGTACGACAGTTCGTTGGAGGTCCGGTCGACGCGCTGCACGTTGAAGCCCCACACCTGGCGAGAACCGGAGGGATAGCGGATGGACTTGAAGGGAATGACTATCTCGGTCGACCAGCCGTCTTGGAGGCGCCGGCTCCGGACGTCCCACACGAAGTTGAAATCGAGGTTCGCGTTCCGGTGCTCGTCGAGCTGAAACCCGTCGCGGACCGCGCCCAGCGCGGTGGTGTTGACGTAGTAGCCGCTTCGCCGATCGTAGTACGGTGCGAAATCGACGCCAATGCTGTCATTGGTTCGCCAGATAGTGCCATCGTCACGCCGCATCTCGGTGTCGTTCATGCCCTC
>JBFWPD010000306.1:0-5503 GCA_050250175.1 Vicinamibacterales bacterium | reverse complement strand
GGTCGATTTCTACGACGCGCAGGTGAGCGGCAACCTCGTGTCGAAAGTGACGTTCGACGTGACCCAGGTGACTTCGGCCGCCACCTCCGCCGTGACGATCTCGTTGAAGGACAGCATCACCATCCTCGGGCTGCTGGGCTGGCTCTTCTACCTGAACTGGAAGCTGACGCTGATCACGCTGGTGACCGTCCCGGGCATCACCCTCATCGTCCGGCTCTTCAGCCGGCGCCTGCGTCGCGTCGGCCGTGAGGTCCAGCAGGCCATGGGCGATACGACCCAGGTCCTGCAGGAAGGCATCGACTGCCAGAAAGTCGTGAAGATCTTCGGCGGAGCGACGTACGAGACCGGCCGATTCCACGACAGCGCGAATCGTGTGCGGCGGTTCAGCATGAAGTACGCGGCGGCCGCTGCGGCCAATACCTCCATCGTCCAGCTCATTGCGGCGATTGCCCTGGCGGTGATCATCAGCATCGTGGCCCGCCAGTCCGCGGCGAACGAAACCACGGTCGGCGGGTTCGTGTCGTTCGTGACGGCCATGCTCATGCTGCTTCAGCCCCTCAAGCGCCTGACGGGCGTGAACGAGCAGCTCCAGAAAGGGCTTGCCGCGGCCGAGAGCATCTTCGCGCTGCTGGACCGCGCACCCGAGCCCGATGCGGGCACCGTCGAACTCGCGCGCGCGAGAGGCGAGATCGTGTTCGAGTCGGTGACGATGCAGTACGCGACGGCCGAACGGCCTGCTCTGAAGGGCGTCTCGCTCGAAATCCGGGCCGGCGAGACCATCGCGCTCGTGGGTCCGTCCGGCGGCGGCAAGACGACATTCGTGAACCTGGTGCCGCGTTTCTATCAGCCCACGGGCGGCAGGCTTCTTCTCGACGGCCACGACATCCGCGATCTGCGGCTCGAAAGCCTGCGCGCGAACATCGCGCTCGTGTCACAGGAGATCGCGCTGTTCAACGACACCATCGCCGCCAACATTGCCTACGGTTCACGTGCCGGCGCGTCGGAGTCCGAGATCCTGGCCGCCGCGGAGGCGGCCAACGCGCTCGCGTTCATTCAGGACCTGCCCCAGGGCATGAACACGCTCGTGGGCGAGAACGGGGTACGCCTGTCCGGCGGCCAGAGACAGCGGATCGCCATCGCGAGGACACTGCTCAAGAACGCGCCCATTCTCATCCTCGACGAAGCGACGTCCGCGCTGGATTCCGAATCGGAGCGTCTGGTGCAGGCCGCACTCGAGCGCCTCATGAAGGGCCGGACGACACTCGTGATCGCGCATCGCCTCTCCACGATCGAGAATGCGGACCGCATCGTGGTGCTCGACCGCGGGGAAGTCGCCGAGGTGGGAACCCACGCCGAGCTCATCGCGCGCGACGGGATCTACGCCCGCCTGCACCGGATACAGTTCGCGCGGACGGAGTCTCCCGGTCAGCCCGCGCCGGACCTGGTGCCGGAGGCTCCGGACCCAGGAAACGAGGTCGTCGCCGTGGCAGATGCGCTGGCGATAGACCGCGACGCCCGGGACTGAAACCGCCCGCGGCGCCTCAGTGCGCCTCTTCCCAGTTCGCCCCTTCGCCAACATCCGCCACGAGGGGCACCGACAACGCGGCCACCGACGCCATGAGTGCGGGCACACGCTCCCGGACGAGCGCGACTTCGTCTCCGGGCACTTCCAGAACCAGCTCGTCGTGCACCTGCATGATGAGCTTCGTGCGCAGGTCCGCCGAGACGATCCAGCCATGCACCGCAATCATCGCGAGCTTGATGAGATCGGCTGCGGTGCCCTGCATCGGGGCGTTGATCGCGGCGCGCTCCGCGCCCTGGCGGCGGCCCTGGTTCTGCGCCCGGATCTCGGGCAGGTACAGGCGCCGGCCGAACACGGTCTCGACATACCCGGTCTCGCGTGCGGTCTGGCGGGTTCGCTGCATGTAGTCGGCCACCCCGGGGTAGCGCGTGAAGTACCGGTCCATGTACTGCTGCGCCGCGCCGCGTTCGATACCGAGCTGCGAGGCGAGACCGAATGCCGACATCCCGTAGATCAGGCCGAAATTGATGACCTTGGCGTAGCGTCGCTGCTCGGTGGTGACGTCCGGTACGGCGACCCCGAAGATCTCCGCCGCGGTCGCGCGGTGGACGTCGACGCCGTCGCGGAAGGCGTTCATCAGCGCTTCGTCTCCGGAGAGATGCGCCATGATCCGGAGCTCGATCTGCGAGTAGTCCGCCGAGACGATGCGATGGCCCTCCGGTGCGATGAAGGCTTCGCGGATCCGGCGACCCTCCGCCGTGCGAACCGGGATGTTCTGCAGGTTCGGTTCCGTGCTGGACAGCCGCCCGGTCACCGCGACGGCCTGTCCGTAGTTCGTGTGCACGCGCCCGGTCGCCTGATTCACCATTCGCGGGAGCTTGTCCGTGTAGGTCGACTTGAGCTTGGACAGGCCGCGATACTCGAGGATGCGCTTGGGCAGGGGATGGTCGAGCGACAGCTGCTCCAGCACCTCCTCGTCAGTCGACGGCGCGCCGCTGGGTGTCTTCTTGATCACCGGCAGCTTGTGTTTCTCGAACAGGATCTCCTGGAGCTGCTTGGGCGAGTTCACGTTGAACGGCTGGCCGGCGAGTTCGTGCGCTTCGCGTTCGAGCACCTGCATCTTCGCCCCGAGCTCGCCACTCTGTTTCTCCAGCAGCGCGCTGTCGACGAGCACGCCGTGGCGTTCCATCGCCAGCAGCACCGGTACCACGGGCATCTCGATGTCGCGGTAGACGCGCCCGAGGCGGTCGTCCCTCTCCACTTCGGGCAGCATTGCCCGATGCAGCTGGAGCGTCACGTCGGCATCCTCGGCAGAGTACGTCGTCGCCTGATCGATACCGACCTGATCGAATCCGATCTGCGAGGCGCCCTTGCCCGCCACGTCCTCGTACTTGATCGTCTTCACCCCGAGATGCCGCATGGCGAGGCTGTCCATGTCATGGGGCTTGTGACTCTCGAGCACGTAGGACTCGAGCAGGGTGTCGTGGACCACACCTGCCACGCGGATGCCGTGATTGAGGCAGACGTGCAGGTCGTACTTCACGTTCTGGCCGACCTTGTGTCTGGCCGGGTCCTCGAGCCACGGCCGCAACCGTTCGAGCGTGTGTTCGAGATCGAGCTGGTCGGGTGCGCCGGGGTAGCGATGCGCGAGCGGCAGGTACGCCGCCTCGTGCGGAGTCACGGCGAAGGAAAGGCCGACGATCCGCGCCGCCATGGGATCGAGACTGGTGGTCTCGGTATCGAAGCAGACCAGTTCCGCCGTCTCGAGCCGCCCGATCCACCGTGACAGCGCGTCGTCGTCGAGAATGGTCTCGTAGTGGCGCTCGGGAGGCGCCTCGGCGAGCGTCGGGGCCGCCGCCGCGGCCGCGGGATCCGTGCGTACGCCGGACCGGAGTTCCTCCAGCCAGGACCTGAAACCGAGCCTCTCGTAGAGCTCGCCCAGGGCGGCGACATCCTCCGGGCCCGGAGCCAGTTCGTCGAGTCCGATCGACAACGGCACGTCGCACTTGACCGTCACGAGCCTGCGCGCCGTGGGCAACCAGTCGAGCGCCTTGCGCAGGTTCTGCCCGACCACGCCGCCCACCTCGTCGGCGTGTGCGACGATCTCGTCGAGCGATCCGTACTGCTGAAGCCATTTCGCGGCCGTCTTCGGCCCGACCTTCTCCACGCCGGGCACGTTGTCGACGCTGTCGCCCACGAGGCTGAAATAGTCGACGATCCGCTCCGGGGGCACTCCGAACTTGTTCCGGACGCCTTCGGCGTCGAGCGTCTCGTTGGACATGGTATTCACGAGCGAGACATGATCGTTCACCAGTTGCGCGAGATCCTTGTCGCCGGTCGACACGACGGTGCGGACGTCAACGCCGGCCGCGGTCTTCGCGAGCGTACCGATCACGTCGTCCGCCTCGACGCCCTCGATCACGAGCAGCGGCCAGCCGAGAGCCTTCACCAGTGCGTGTATCGGTTCGATCTGCGCCGCGAGATCCTCCGGCATCGACGGGCGGTTTGCCTTGTAGTCCGGGTACCAGTCGTCGCGGAACGTCTTTCCTTTTGCGTCAAAAACGCAGGCGATATAATCGGCCGGCACCTCACGGCGAAGTCGTCTGAGCATGTTCACCACGCCGTAGATCGCGCCGGTGGGCTCGCCCGAGCGATTGCGCAGGTCGGGCAGCGCGTGAAAGGCACGGTAGAGATAGGACGATCCGTCCACCAGCAAGAGCGTTTTCATTTGAAGGGCGACTTCGGCCAAACGTTATGACGACCAGGAACAAGATTCCTGTTCCGCTCGCACCGGAACTGCTGGAGAAATCGTGGTCCGCGCGCGAGTCGTGGCGGGTGTTCGGGATTATGGCAGAGTTCGTCGAGGCCACCGAACGCCTGAACGCGGTTCGGCCTGCCGTCAGCATATTCGGCAGCGCGCGCACCCCGCCGGATCATCCCTACTACCAGCTTGCCGAACGCATCGCGCGTCAGCTGTCCGACGCAGGGTTCGCCGTGATCTCCGGCGGCGGTCCCGGCGTGATGGAAGCGGCGAACAAGGGCGCCTTCTTCGGCCGCTCCCTGTCCGTCGGCCTGAACATCCAGCTGCCTCACGAGCAGAAGTCGAATCTCTTCCAGGACGTCAGCCAGACCTTCCAGCATTTCTTCGCCCGCAAGGTGATGTTCGTCAAGTTTGCCTCGGCGTACGTCGTGATGCCTGGCGGTTTCGGGACGCTCGACGAACTGATGGAAGCGCTCACGCTCGTCCAGACCAGGAAGACGCGGCGTATCCCGATCATCCTGGTCCACAGTCCGTTCTGGCGCGGGCTGCTCGACTGGATCCGCACGACGCTCGTCGAGGAGAAGATGATCGATCCCGAAGACATGGATCTCGTGCAGGTGATCGACGAGCCCGAGAAGGTGGTCGAGGCGATCTTCAATCACTACGAGACCCGCCAGTTCGATCTCTCGGCAGCCGAGCGCGAGGCCCAGCTCAACCTGTAGTGCCGTTCGCGTCGGTGCCTCGCGCCACTGTCATGGCCGGCCACCGGGTCGCGCCGGCGCACCGTCGAGGACCCCGGAGAACTTCCGAGCAATGTCCGTCTTCACCAAGGTGTCCCCCGATCAGCTGACCGACTGGCTCAGGCGGTACTCCGTCGGCCATCTCCGGCATTACGAGGGCATCGCGGCGGGGATCGAGAACACCAATTACTTCGTCACGACGACCCAGGGCGAGTACGTGCTGACCCTCTTCGAGAGGCTCGGCACGGCGGAACTGACCTTCTATCTGGGGCTGATGGCACACCTGTCCAGTCACGGACTGCCGTGCCCGAAACCCATCGCGGATCTGGACAATGCCTTCCTTGGAACACTGAACGGGAAACCGGCGGCCCTGGTGACGCGACTCCGGGGCTCGGCGGTTCACGACCCGGGCGAGGCGCACTGCGTGGCTGTCGGGGAGATGCTCGCCGACCTGCATCTTGCCGGCCGTACGTACTCCGG
>JBFWPD010000305.1:0-5516 GCA_050250175.1 Vicinamibacterales bacterium | reverse complement strand
CCCTCGCCATCGGGCCCCTAATGGGGCTCAGATGCCCGTCCGATATCCACAACGACAGGCATCCCGGTCCGGGAGCCCTTCCTGCCAATCCAGGAACACTCGGGTATCGACGCGAGAGATTCAACATGAACGTGAGCCCCCTCGACCTCCGGCAGCAGCGCTTTCGCACTGCAATGCGCGGCTTCGACCGCGTTGAAGTGACCGCGTTCCTGATGGCTGTCGCCGACGACTACGAGGAAGCACTGCGGGAAACAGATCGCCTGCGCCAGGACGTCGTCAGGATGGAAGCGGCACTGAACGAGCATCGGGAGCAGGAGCGAAGCCTCAAGGGCACGCTTCTCGCCGCGCAGAAGCTCGCGGACGACATCAAGACCAATGCGGAGGAAGAAGCGCGCCGGGTCATCGCTGACGCACAGGGCCGCGCCGATCTGCTCCTCTCACGCACTCAGGCGCGGCTCGAAGACGTCCAGCGGGAGATCGACGCGCTGAAGCAGAAACGGAAGGACGTCGAGACGTCAATCTCAGGCACGATTCAGACCCTCAGGAACGCGCTCGAGTTCGTCCGCGAACAGGACGTGCGGGACCGCGACGACAAGGTCCTCCTTCATCGTCCCCGACAGGCGGAAGCCGTCGCACCGGAGACCGGTCAGGCCCGGCCCGCGGCTGCCCAGGGCGCTTCGTCCTGATCCGGGAGACGCCAGACGGCGTCACGATCGACGTCCTGGTCATTCCACGGGCGCGCCGGACGACTGTCGACGGAGCGAGAGGCGGCGCACTCCTCGTTCGCCTCACCGCACCCCCGCTGGATGATGCCGCGAACCGCCAGCTGATCGATCTACTGGCAACGGTCCTGTCGGTTCCCAGGCGGAACGTGGAGATCGCCGGCGGCCAGCGTCAGCGGCGAAAGACCGTGCGGGTCACAGGGATCGATAAAGCGCGAGTCGAGCGCGCGATCGCAGCAGCCCTTCAGCGCAGCGGCACCTGATTGACTGACGGCGCGACGAACACCTCGACCTCCCAATCGAAGTCCCACGGATACTCGTAGCCGGGGACCAGCTCGATCGTCTTCGTGTACGTGCCGGCAATCCCGATTCGCCGCTCTGCCCTCGCGATCTCCAGGTCTTCGACGGCAATGGGGACATCGAGGCGGTCGGCTTCTTCGAGAATCGCGGCCTTCAACGACTCGTCAGTGGACGCATGATCGACCGTTGCAGCCCTCACGGACTCGCGAAACCGCAGATGAGTGACGTATTCGGAACCGACCCGCCAGACGACGTTGGCGATGAGCGCTGCCAACGCCAGCTTGACGAGTTGCTTCAGCATGAGAGGTCGTGACGACTGTGGCGAACAGCCACGGCGGGGTGCGGATGCTGCCGCGTTTCACTCAATCTGGTTGAGAAGCCTGTTCCAGCGCGTCCGCGCAAATACGTTCGGGCCTCCGGGCTCCGTATCGTACGACCAGTAGATCACGAGGGCGCGGCCCTTGATCAGGTCGCGCTCGAGGAAGCCCCAGTAGCGGCTGTCCTGCGAGTTGTCACGGTTGTCGCCCATCACGAAGTACTGCCCTTCCGGCACGGTGACGGGTCCATACCGGTCGCGCACATCCGACATCGTGACCTCATGAAAATCAGAATGACCGGCGAGGGTCAGGAAGTGCGCGTAGGGCTCGTCGAGCGGGACGCCGTCGATATAGACCTTCTTCTCCCGGATCTCCAGCGTCTCCCCTGGCAGTCCGATCACCCGCTTGATGAAGTCCCGTTCGGGGTCTTCGGGGTACTTGAAGACGACGACATCGCCGCGCGAGACGGTGTCGATCGGGAGCAGCGCACGCTCGAGACCCGTGGCCGCGGGCGCGAACACGAACTTGTTGACGAGCAGGTGATCGCCGATGAGCAGGTTCTCTTCCATCGAACCCGTCGGGATTTTGAAAGCCTGCACGACGAATGTCCGGATGAAGAAGGCGAGGATCGTCGCGATGACAATCGACTCGAAGTACTCCCTCGCCGCCGACTTCTTCATCGATTTGCTCATTCGCCCTCGGTGCCCATCTTCAGGACGGCCAGGAACGCTTCCTGCGGAATCTCGACGCGGCCGACGCGCTTCATCCGCTTCTTGCCTTCCTTCTGCTTCTCGAGCAGCTTTCTCTTGCGGCTGATATCGCCACCATAGCATTTGGCGAGGACGTTCTTCCGCATCGCCTTCACCGACTCACGGGCGATGATCCGCCCTCCGATCGCCGCCTGAATCGCCACCTCGAACATCTGCCGCGGAATCAGCTCGCGCATCTTCGCCGCCAGCGCCCGGCCCCGATCGTACGCCATGTCCCGGTGGACGATGATCGACAAGGCGTCGACGGGATCGCCGTTGACCAGAATGTCGAGCTTGACCAGCGGCGACGGCCAGTAACCGGTCACATGATAGTCGAGCGACGCATAGCCTCGGGAAATGGTCTTCAGGCGATCGTAGAAGTCGAGCACCACTTCGTTGAAGGGCAGCTCATAGGTGACGAGGACCCGGTCGGCAGCCAGGTACTCGAGCGTCTTCTGCACCCCGCGCTTGTCCTGACAGAGCTGGAGGATGGCGCCGACGTGCTCCGAGGGCGTGAGGATCATCGCGGTAATCACCGGCTCCTCGATCCTCTCGATGCGGCCCGCGTCGGGCAGCTTGGCCGGGCTGTCGATCTCGACCGTCTCGCCGTCGGTCGTCGTCACTCGATACAGCACGCCCGGCGCCGTGGTGACGAGATCCATGCCGAACTCCCGCTCGAGGCGCTCCTGCACGATCTCCATGTGCAGGAGCCCCAGGAACCCGCAGCGGAAACCGAAGCCGAGCGCCGCCGACGTCTCGGGTTCGTAGAAGAACGACGCATCGTTCAGCCGCAGCTTCTCCAGCGCATCCCGGAGCTCCGGATACTGGTGTCCTTCGACGGGATACAGCCCGGCGAAGACCATCGGCTTCAGCTCCTTGAATCCGGGGAAGGCCTCGAGCGTCGGGCGGGCAGCCTCGGTGATCGTGTCGCCGATCTTCGCGTCGCTGACCTTCTTGATGTTGGCGACGAGGAAGCCCACTTCACCGGCCCCCAGCTCGTCGACGATCACCGCCTTGGGCGTGAAGATCCCGACCTGCTCGGCGTCGTAGTCCTGCCCTTCCGCCATGAGGCGGATCCGCATCCCCTTGCGGATGGCGCCTTCGATCACTCTGATGACGATGATGACGCCGCGGTACGCGTCGTACCAGGAATCGAAGATCAGCGCCTTGAGTGGGGCGTCTGTCGCGCCGCGTGGCGGCGGCAGCCGTTCGACGATCGCCTCGAGGATCTCGGGCACTCCCGTGCCCATCTTTGCGCTCGCGAGGATCGCGCCCGCGCCGTCGAGTCCGACGATGTCCTGAATCTGCCGGCGGGCCTCTTCCGGCTGAGCCCCGGGGAGATCGATCTTGTTGATGACCGGGATGATCTCGAGGTCGTTCTCGACAGCCAGGTAGGCGTTGGCAAGAGTCTGCGCTTCAACGCCCTGCGAGGCGTCGACCAGCAGCAGAGCGCCCTCGCAGGCGGCCAGCGATCGCGTCACCTCGTACGAGAAATCCACGTGGCCCGGCGTGTCTATCAGGTTGAGAACGTAGCGGTCGCCGCTCTTCGCCGTGTAGTGCAGGCGGACGGGGTGCGCCTTGATCGTGATCCCGCGCTCACGCTCGAGATCCATCGCATCGAGGACCTGGGCTTCCATCTCCCGGGCCTCGAGCGCGCCGGTCAGCTCGAGGAACCGGTCGGCGAGCGTCGACTTGCCATGGTCGATGTGCGCGATGACCGAGAAATTCCGGATGAAGCGGGGATCCATGCGTATGCGTCAGCGGGCGCGGCGCGCGGCGGACCGCGCCTGCCCTGCGCCAGACCTCAGCGGCCCTCGAGCGCAACGTAGCGTTGCGGATACTCGGGGCCGATGTATTCGGCGCGCGGGCGGATGAGCCGATTGTTCGCGTACTGCTCGAGCACGTGGGCCGTCCAGCCCGAGACACGGCTCACGGCAAAAATCGGCGTGAAGAGATCGATGGGAATCCCGAGCGCGTGGTACGTGGACGCGGAGTAGAAGTCCACATTCGGGTTGAGCTTCTTCTCCGAGCGCACCAGCGCCTCGATCCTCTGCGACATCTCGTACCAGATCGGCTGACCTGCTCTCGCCGTCAGCTCCTTCGACATCCTCCGCAGGTGCGTCGCCCGGGGATCCTCGGTGTGATACACGCGATGGCCGAAGCCCGGGATCTTCTCCTTGCGCGCCAGCTTGGTGCGAACGACTTCTTCCGCGCGCTCGAGTGGCGCCGTGGAACCAATCTCGAGCAGGAGGCGCATCACGTCGGCGTTCGCACCGCCATGGAGCGGGCCCTTGAGCGTGCCGATTCCAGCGACGATCGCCGAGTGCATGTCCGAGAGTGTCGCCGCAGCAACTCGAGCCGCGAACGTTGACGCGTTCAGCTCGTGGTCTGCATGAAGAATCAGCGCGACGTCGAAGGCACGTGTCTCGAGTGCGCTCGGACGCTTCCCCGTCAGCATGTACAGGAAGTTCCCGGCATGGCCGAGCACGACGTCCGGCTGAATCGGACTGCCGCCGGCGCTGATACGGCCCATGGCCGCGACAAGCGACGAAAGCTGTGCCGTCAGGCGCACGGCCTTCCGGTAGTTGGCCTGAGGCGAGTTGTCCGAAAGGTCCCTGTCGTAGTGCGCGAGCGCCGACGTCAGGGTCCGGAGCGCGTCCATGCCGTCGCCGGCGGGCAGCGATCGCATCATGCGGACGACAGGATCGGGCAGCGGGCGATCCGCGATGAGCTGCGACTGAAGATCGCCAAGTTCGGCACGTGTCGGAAGACGCCGGTGCCAGAGGAGATAGCAGACTTCCTCGAACGTCGAGTGCTCGGCCAGCTCATGGATGTCGTAGCCGCAATACGCGAGCACACCGCGGTCGCCATCGAGATAGCAGATCGCCGACGTGGTCGCGACCGTATCCTCCAGGCCCGCCTTCGGCTTCGCTGACGTCGTCATGATCACGTCAATGATATAGCGAGCCGCGGCGCGGCCGGAGGAGCACAGAAAGGGCAGAGAAACTGCGGGATCAGTGAACGCGTGTGGAGGTGGAGGCGCGGACCGTGACAGCGTCCTGGCCCTGCGGCAGAACGTCCAGCCCCTGAGGTCCCATCTGCGCGTATCGCAGGAACATCTGGCCCCAGGCGGTCGTCTCGCACCAGCGCTCGAACACACGGCGGTCGACCAGCGGCCACCGGTAGAAGTCGTGGTAGACGTCGCTCGCCAGGATGAAGCCGTTCACCAGCGGGGTGTGAAAGAACAGCTTCTGGAATCGCTTCAGCGGACCGAACCAGATCAGATCGCCGCCGCCGATCCGCACCAGGTTCTTGCCGACGTGGAACTGCCAGTTCTCCCGCGCGGCATCGACGTCGCCGACAATCTCGATGTCGCGTGGATCGCCGACGCCAAGGCCATCCTCGTGCGCGAGCCTGATGTAGGCGAG
>JBFWPD010000304.1:0-5520 GCA_050250175.1 Vicinamibacterales bacterium | reverse complement strand
AAGGATCGTGTGGACCATCGACGGTACAATGGCGCGAGCCTTCTCGGGCTCAAGGGCATCGTCGTCAAGAGCCATGGGTCCGCCGACGTCTTCGGCTTCGGCTTTGCTCTTCGGCGCGCCTTCGACGAAGTGGACAACAGGCTGCTCGATCTCATACGGCAACGGCTCGAAGTGCCGGTAGCGGAGGAGACTCGGTGATCTATTCGCGCGTGGTCGGTACG
The DNA here is from genome assembly GCA_050250175.1 of Vicinamibacterales bacterium. GTDB lineage: Bacteria > Acidobacteriota > Vicinamibacteria > Vicinamibacterales > CAVVIG01 > JBFWPD01. The sequence continues at coordinate 5,299 of JBFWPD010000304.1, read as the reverse complement.
GGGTCCTCTCTTCCGGCCAGAGTTCTCACGAATGACGATCTCGCCCGGATGATGGAAACGTCCGACGAGTGGATCTCCACCCGGACCGGCATTCGCCAGAGGCACGTCGCGGCGGACCATGAGATGGCGAGCGACCTGGGTGCCGAGGCGGGTCGGCGGGCCGTCGAGTCGGCCGGACTCGGGATGTCGGATATCGATCTCGTGATCGTGGCTACCACGACCCCCGACATGATGTTTCCCAGCACCGCCTGCATCCTGCAGCGCAAGCTCGGTATCGGAGAATGCGCCGCGTTCGACGTGCAGGCGGTCTGTACGGGTTTCGTCTACGCGCTCGCAACCGCGGATCTCTACATCAAGGCGGGGAAGGCCCGCAATGCGCTCGTTGTCGGAACCGAAGTGTTCACCCGCCTGCTCGACTGGACCGATCGGGCCACGTGCGTGCTGTTCGGCGATGGCGCCGGGGCGGTCGTCCTGCAAGGCGGTGGCGAGCCGGGAATACTGGCTTCCCGGTTGCACGCGGATGGTCGCCACAGCGATATCCTCTGCGTGGACGGCCACGTCGACCGTGGCCATGTCCTCGGGGACCCGTTCGTGCGGATGGACGGCAACGCAGTATTTCGTCTGGCGGTGAAGGCGCTCGCGGACGTTGCGCACGAGGTTCTCGACGACGCCGGTCTGACGGCCGACGCCATTGACTGGTTCATACCGCACCAGGCCAACATTCGGATCATGGAATCCAGCGCACGGCGACTGGGCATCCCGATGGAGAGGGTCGTATCCACGGTGTCGATGCACGGTAATACCTCAGCGGCCTCCATTCCCCTAGCGCTTGACCACGCCGTGCGAAACGGTGGGATTCGCCCGGGAGAAGTCTTGCTTCTGGAGGGTGTCGGGGGCGGATTCACCTGGGGTGCCGTTCTCCTGCGCTGGTAATGTCCGTACCCAAATGACAGACTGAAGTTCGGAGTCGAAATGAAAGCCGCATTCGTGTTTCCCGGGCAAGGTTCCCAGTCCGTTGCAATGCTGAAGGACTACGCCGACCACAGCGTGATCCGAGAGACGCTTGGCGAGGCCTCGGAGGCCCTGGGCCAGGATCTGTGGAGCCTCATCGAAAACGGGCCGGATGAAGCCCTCAGTCAGACCGTCAACACGCAGCCAGTCATGCTGGCGGCAGACATTGCCGTCTATCGCGCGTGGTTGCAGGAAGGTGGATGTACTCCGGTCGTTGCTGCCGGGCACAGTCTCGGCGAGTACGCGGCCCTCGTAGCGGCCGGCAGTCTGTCATTGCCGGACGCAGTGCGTGTCGTGCGCCAGCGCGCGGAGGCGATGCAGGCTGCCGTTCCGGAAGGCGTCGGCGCCATCGCGGCCGTGCTCGGTCTCGACGAGGACGCGGTCCGGCAAGCGTGTCGGGAGGCTGCCGAAGGCGAGGTGGTCACCCCTGCCAACATCAACGCTCCAGGGCAGATTGTCATCTCCGGGCACGCCGGCGCCGTGGGTCGCGCCATAGAACTCTGCAAACAGAAAGGCGCGAAGCGTGCGGTGCTGCTGCCCATGAGCATTCCGGCTCATTGCCCGCTCATGGCGCCGGCGACCTCTGTCCTCGACCAGGCGCTCTCCCGGGCCGAGCTGAAAGTGGGGAGCTTTCCGGTAGTCCACAACGTGGATGTCTCGGTCAGCGAGACGGAAGCTGCCTTGCATCAGGCGTTGTTGCGGCAGCTTTATAATCCCGTCAGATGGGTCGAAACCGTCAGGATGTTCGAGGACTTTTTCCACGTGACCCACGTCGTCGAATGCGGCCCAGGGAAGGTTCTGCACGGTCTCGTGCGCAGAATCGTGACGAATTCAGCCTGCCACACACTGTCTTCTTCGCAGGCGATCAGGGAAACTGTCGCGATCTCGCGGCAGGAGGCTTGAGGATGAAAGGACGCATCGCTCTGGTTACCGGCGCTTCTCGCGGTATCGGTCAGGCCATCGCTATCGAACTCGCTGCTGCGGGTGCGACAGTGGCGGGTACGGCAACAACCGCGGGTGGCGCCGCAGCCATCGGCGAGGCTCTTCGTGCCGCCGGTGTCGGAGGGGAAGGGTTCGTTCTGGACGTGCGCGATCCTGCGAGTGCGGAGGCCATGCTGGGCGAGATTCAGGCAAGACTTGGAGACGTGTCGATACTCGTCAACAATGCCGGCATTACGCGAGACAATCTGCTGCTGCGGCTTCGAAACGAAGACTGGGATGAAGTGCTCGACACGAACCTCAAGTCCGCTTTCAGCCTTTCCAAGCTGGTCTTGCGCCCGATGATGAAGCAGCGTTGGGGGCGCATCATCAACGTGACGTCGGTCGTTGGTCACTCCGGAAATGCCGGCCAGACCAACTACGCTGCATCGAAGGCGGGACTCATCGGTTTTTCCAAGTCCCTTGCGAGAGAGGTTGCCAGCCGGAACATCACGGTTAACTGCATCGCGCCGGGATTCATCGACACCGACATGACCCGTGGCCTTGCGGATGCGCAGCGCGACGCGTTGCTCGCGCAGATTCCCCTAGCGCGATTCGGGGAGGCGAAGGAAGTCGCCGCCGCCGCTGCGTACCTGGCATCCGAGGGTGCTGGGTATGTCACTGGCAGCACCATTCACGTGAATGGCGGGATGTTCATGGAGTAACGCTCGGAGAGTATCGACGGAAGCCTTTGCGGTGATTCCTTTTGGTAGAATGCGCGCCCAGTTCGGGTGCTCATGCGCAGGTGGCGGCAGCTCAGGCGAATGCGAGACGAATTTTCGCCGGAACTGCATTCTATAGAGACCAGATTCAACAGAAGGGAAGGGAAGAACATGGAAAGCGTGGAACAACGCGTCAAGCGTATCGTGGCCGAACAACTTGGCGTCAATGAAGGCGACATCAAGAACGAGTCCACCTTTGTCGACGACCTCGGCGCGGACTCTCTCGATACGGTCGAACTCGTGATGGCCCTCGAAGAGGAGTTCGAGTGCGACATTCCCGACGAGGAAGCCGAGAAGATCACGTCGGTCCAGCAAGCGATCAACTACATCACCGCTCATCTGAACTGACGCGTTTCGTTGCCGGCGTCATGACCGTCACAATCATCACATCGGAGTGATCTTGGCGAAGCGAAGGGTTGTCGTTACCGGGCTCGGCATCGTGTCCCCCACCGGGATAGGTGTCGAGAATGCGTGGCAGAACATTCGCGAGGGACGTTCCGGCATAGACCGGATATCCCGCTTCGACGCCACGCCATTTGCCTCCCAGATTGCCGGGGAGGTGAAAGGGTTCGAGGTGACGCAGTATCTCCCGGCCAAGGAGGCGCGGCGGCTCGACACCTTCATCCACTACGGGATGGCCGCTGCCATCGACGCGGTGAAGGATTCGGGCATCGTCGTGACCGAGCAGAACGCCGAGCGCATCGGGGTCGTCATCGGATCGGGCATCGGCGGGCTGCCGCTTATCGAGAACACGCACTCGGCGATGCTCGAAGGCGGTGCGAAGAAGATCTCTCCCTTCTTCATTCCGGGAAGCATCATCAACATGATCTCGGGAACCCTCTCGATCATGTACGGATTCAAGGGCCCCAACCTGGCGATTGTGACGGCGTGCACGACGTCCACGCACTGCATTGGTGAAGCGGGCCGGCTTATCGAGCATGGAGATGCAGACGTCGTGGTGGCCGGCGGGGCGGAAGCGGCAGTCAGTGCGCTCGGGGTCGGAGGTTTCGCGGCGATGCGGGCATTGTCCACCCGGAACGACAGCCCGTCGGAAGCGAGCAGGCCCTGGGATGCTGATCGGGATGGGTTCGTGCTCGGCGAAGGCGCCGGTGTCGTGGTGCTGGAGGAATACGAGTCGGCGAAGGCTCGCGGTGCACGGATCTACTGCGAGCTGGCCGGCTACGGGCTCAGTGCCGACGCCCATCACATGACCGCTCCCTGCGAGGACGGGGAGGGCGCCGTTCGATGCATGAAGGGGGCGCTGAGGAGCGCAGGGCTGAATCCGGACGAAGTCGACTACATCAATGCGCACGGGACGTCCACGCCACTTGGTGATGTCGCCGAGACGGAGGCTGTGAAGCGGTGCTTCGGTGATCACGCGAGAAGGGTTGCCGTCAGCTCGACGAAATCGATGACCGGCCATCTTCTGGGCGCGGCCGGGGGTGTCGAGGCGATCTTTTCGATCCTGGCGATTCGCGATCAGGTTGCACCACCGACGATCAACCTTCGTGTGCCTGGAGAGGGTTGTGACCTCGACTACGTCCCGAATGCCGCGCGCGACATGCAGATCAAGGTCGCGATGTCCAACTCGTTCGGGTTCGGCGGGACCAATGGGACGCTCGTGTTCCGCGCCGTCTGAAGGCGTTCATTGCGACCGCCCTGAGTCGTCCAGGCGGTCCGCGCTCGTGCAATGCGGAAATCAGTCAAGAACTGGCTATTAGTTCTCATCCTCGTTCTGGCGGTGGCCGCCGTCGCAGGAGGGTATTCAGCGCATCGGTGGTACGGCAGGACACCGTTGATTTCCGGGGATCAGCCGGTCCGCATTACCGTTCCGCAGGGTTCCAGCCTGACCGGAGTGGCGCGGCGCATGCAGATGCAGGGTCTTCTGTCGTTTCCCCGGATGTTCGTCGTGTTCGCGCGGATCGAAGGTCATGCCACCAGGCTCCATGCGGGCGTATACGAGATCCAGCCGGGAATGTCCGCCAGCGCATTGGTCGAACGGATCGTGCGTGGTGATTCGATTCGCGACGAGATTCGATTCATCGAAGGTTGGACGTTCCGGCAAATCCGAGCAGCCCTGGATGCTCACGCAGGCCTGAAGCACGATTCGGAGGGCTTATCGGACAGCGCCATCCTCGAACGTGTCGGCGCGATCGAGAAACATCCGGAAGGGCTGTTCTTTCCCGACTCCTACCAGTTTGCCGCCGGTTCCAGCGACTTCTCGGTCCTCAGGATGGCCTATTCGAAGATGAAGTCGACGCTCGAAACGGCATGGGCGGAACGCGATCGCAGTGTTCCGCTGGAATCACCGTATGACGCTCTGATACTCGCGTCGATCGTCGAGAAGGAGACAGGCCACGAGGCAGATCGGGCGAGGATCAGCGCGGTCTTCAACAACCGTCTTCGGATCGGCATGCGTCTCCAGAGCGATCCCACGGTCATCTATGGCCTGGGAACTGCGTTCGACGGAAATCTGCGGCGCGTCGATCTCGAAAGGGATTCCCTTTACAACACCTATACGCGTGGCGGACTGCCCCCGACGCCGATATGCTCGCCAGGCACGGCGTCAATCCGCGCGGCCCTGAGGC
>JBFWPD010000303.1:0-5522 GCA_050250175.1 Vicinamibacterales bacterium | reverse complement strand
GGAAAGCGAGCGAGCTCGGTGGAGAATTGCTCGGTTTCTACCACTCGCATCCGGATCATCCGGCGCGGCCGTCGCAGTTCGAACTGGACCATGCGTGGCCGAACTTCGCATACATCATCGTGAGCGTGGCGACGGCTCGCTCCGCGCTGATGACCGTATGGTGGCTCAAGGAAGATCGTTCAAGTTTTGATGAGGGCACCCTGAATGGCGACGAGAATTCTGATACCCACTCCGCTCAGGCCGTACACGGATAAGAAGGACGCCGTCGAGGCAGACGGCAAGACGATCGGCGAGCTGCTGAGCGACCTGACGCGGAAGCACGAGGGGCTCAAGGCTCACCTGTACAACGAACAGGGCAAGCTGCGCAGCTTCGTCAACATCTACGTGAACGACGAGGACATCCGGTATCTCCAGAAGGAGCAGACGCCGGTGTCGTCGGCCGATACGGTCAGCATCATCCCCTCCGTGGCCGGAGGATCGAGGCTGTCATGAGCAAGGGTGTTCTTGAACTGCCTGCGCTGTCGAACGAGGAGGTCAAGCGGTACAGCCGCCACCTGATCATGCCGGAGGTCGGCATGGACGGGCAGCGGAAGATCAAGTCCGGCAGCGTGCTGTGCATCGGCGCGGGCGGACTTGGATCTCCCGCCGCGATGTACCTCGCGGCCGCCGGCGTCGGCACGATCGGCGTCGTGGACTTCGACGTCGTCGACTTCAGCAACCTGCAGCGGCAGATCATGCACGGCACCAGCGACGTCGGACGTCCGAAGCTCGACTCGGCGTACGACCGCCTGCACGGGCTCAATCCCCACGTCGAGGTCGTGAAGCACGATGCCGCGCTCTCGTCCGAGAACGCGCTCGATCTCTTCCGCGACTACGACGTCATCCTCGACGGCACCGACAACTTTCCGACCAGGTATCTGGTGAATGACGCGTGCGTCCTGCTGAAGAAGCCGAATGCGTACGGCAGCATCTTCCGCTTCGAGGGACAGGCGTCGGTGTTCGGGATGCCGGGCGGCCCGTGCTATCGCTGCCTGTATCCGGAGCCGCCGCCTCCGGGTCTCGTGCCCAGCTGCGCCGAGGGGGGCGTGCTCGGCGTGCTGCCCGGGATCATCGGGGTGATCCAGGCCACCGAGGCCCTCAAGCTCATCACAGGCATCGGCGAGCCGCTCATCGGCCGCTTTCTCATCTACGATGCGCTACGGATGCGCTTCCGTGAGCTGAAGCTCCGGCGCGATCCCGAGTGCCCGGTGTGCGGCGATCACCCGACGGTGACCAAGCTCATCGACTACGAGCAGTTCTGCGGTCTGCGGCCCGCCGTGCCCGAGGAGGCTGTCGCGGCAGCGGTCGCTGCGGGAGGTGCCATGCCAGGAGAGATCACGGCGGTCGAGTTGAAGCAGCGGCTGGATCGTGGTGACAAGGTGCGCATCATCGATGTCCGCGAGCCGAACGAGTACCAGATCAACAAGATCCCTGGCTCGACCCTGATTCCGCTCGGCGAGATCGCGCAGCGCTACCGCGAGCTCAACCCGGACGACGAGTATGTGATGCAGTGCAAGATGGGCGGCCGCAGCGCGAAGGCGGCGGATTTCTTGCGCTCCCAGGGCTTCAAGCACGTGCTGAACCTGAAGGGTGGCATCATCGACTGGGTCGACAAAGTTGATCCGAGCCAACCGAAATACTAAATTGGACTCCTGAGGTCGTATTTAGAACGGGCCCGTAGCTCATCCTGGCAATGCTGAGACTCTCCAAAAAGGCGGATTACGCGCTGATGGCCATGAAGCACCTGGCCATCAACGGGGATCGCGGTGCCTCGAGCGCCCGCGAGATTGCCGGGCAGTACGACATTCCCATCGAGCTCCTGGCCAAGGTGCTGCAGCGGCTCGCGCGCCGGGGGCTCCTGCTGTCGCAGCAGGGGACGCGCGGCGGGTACCAGCTGGCCAGGACGCCGGCGCTCATCTCCGTCGCCGACGTCATCCAGGCCATCGACGGCCCGGTCGCGGTCACGGCGTGTTCGACCGAAGAGGGCTCGTGCGAGCAGTACGCCAAGTGCAACGTGCGTGATCCGCTCTGGAAGGTTCGCGAGCGGATCCTGGCGGCGCTTGGCGAGTGCACCATCGCGGAACTGGCTGCCGAAACGCTCCCGACACCCGCTGCCTCGCGCGCGGCAGTGCTCCATTCGCATCCGTAGGCAATCGCACCTCACGCCCGCGTCATCGGGCGACGAAGAGTGACTCGCATGGCTGTCAAGCTCCCCATCTACATGGACCATCACGCCACGACGCCGGTTGACCCGCGCGTGGTGGACGCGATGCTGCCGTACTTCACGGAGCGGTTCGGCAACGCGGCGAGCCGCAATCACGCGTTCGGCTGGGCCGCCGAGGAAGCCGTCGAGACGGCGCGCAAGCAGGTCGCCGAGCTGCTCGGCGCCACGGCGAAGGAGATCATCTTCACGAGCGGCGCCACCGAGGCGGACAACCTGGCGATCAAGGGCGTTGCCGAGATGTACCGCGAGAAGGGCAATCACATCGTCACGTGCGTGACCGAACACAAGGCGGTCATCGACGCGTGCAAGCGCCTCGAGAAGTACGGCTATCGAGTCACGTATCTGCCCGTCCAGAAGGACGGGCGCGTCGACCTCGACGTGCTGCGCGCCGCGATCACCGACAAGACGATTCTGATCACGGTGATGGCGGCGAACAACGAGATCGGCGTGGTGCAGCCCATCGGCGAGATTGGCGCGATCGCGAAGGAGAAGGGCATCCTGTTTCATACGGACGCCGTGCAGGCAGCCGGGAAGATCCCCTTCAACGTGAACGACCTCAAGGTCGATCTCGCGGCAATCAGTGCACACAAGATCTACGGTCCGAAGGGCGTGGGCGCGCTCTTCGTTCGCCGGCGGAATCCGCGCGTGCTGCTGTCGTCGGCGATCGACGGCGGGGGACACGAACGCGGGATGCGATCCGGCACGCTCAACGTCCCAGGCATCGTGGGGCTGGGCAAGGCCGCCGAGTTGTGCCGGCTGGAGCGCGAGACCGAGGCGCAGCGTCTCGGTGCCCTTCGCGATCGCCTGCACGCCAGGCTCAAGGCGGGACTCGACGAGATCTACGTGAACGGGTCGATGGAGCACCGGCTGCCGCACAATCTGAACGTCAGCTTCGCCTACGTCGAGGGCGAATCCCTCCTGATGGGGATCAGCGACGTCGCCGTCTCATCGGGCTCTGCCTGCACGTCGGCGAGTCTCGAGCCTTCCTACGTCCTCAAGGCACTTGGTGCCGGCGACGATCTCGCGCATTCGTCGATTCGGTTCGGCCTCGGCCGCTGGACGACCGAAGAGGAAGTGGACTACGTCGCGGATCGGCTCGTTGGGGTGGTGAAGCGGCTGCGCGAGATGTCGCCGCTGTACGAGCTCGCCAAAGAGGGCGTCGATCTGTCGACGATGGAGTGGGAAACCCACTAGGAATTATTGAAGATTGAAGATTGAAGATTGCAGATTGAAGATTGGCGACGTGAAGGACCAGGGAGAGGGCGATGGCGTACTCCGACAAGGTGCTTGACCACTACGAGAATCCACGCAACGTAGGGTCGCTGCCCAAGGACGACGTGAACGTCGGCACCGGCCTCGTGGGAGCGCCTGAGTGCGGCGATGTCATGAAGTTGCAGGTGAAGATCAACCCGGAGACCGGGGTGATCGACGAGGCGAAGTTCAAGACGTTCGGCTGCGGGTCGGCCATCGCCAGCTCGAGCCTGACCACTGAGTGGCTCAAGGGCAAGACACTCGACCAGGCCCTCGCCATTCGAAACACGGACATCGTCGCCGAGCTCAGTCTGCCGCCGGTGAAGATTCACTGCTCAGTGCTCGCCGAGGACGCGATCAAGGCCGCCATCAACGACTACCGGAAGAAGCAGGCCTCGCGGGCGACCTCATGAATCTGGTCGTTTGGTCATCTCGTCACTCGGTCAATGGGAACAACGCCTGTTGTTCAATAACCAAGTGAATGACGAGATGACTAGACACTAGATGACCAAATGACGATATTCAGGTGAACGACTACTTCTCCCTGCTAGGTGTTCCGCGGATTCTGCGCCTCGATTCCAGGGACCTCGAGCGCCGCTACCGGGCGCTCAGCCGGGAGGTTCACCCCGATTTCTTTCACAACGCTCCGCTTGCCGAGAAGCGCGCCAGCCTCGAACGCACGTCCAATCTGAACGACGCCTATCGCACGCTTCGCGAGCCAGTCTCTCGAATCACGCACCTGATTGAGCTCGAGAGCGCCGGGGCGATGAGGACGCGCGCCGACGATCAGGTGCCGCCGGCTCTCCTCGAGGAAGTGTTTGCGCTGAACGAGGAGCTCGACGAGGTGCGTGCCCTCCGGGCCACCGGGGTGCCGGACGACGAATGGATCGAAAAGCTCGAGAAGGCGCGGCGTCCCATCGAGGCCAGACGTGTGGCGCACGAAGCCGATCTCGAGGAGCTGTCCGCCCGCTGGGATGCGGCCGCCATGCGAGCGGAGGCGCACCTCGAGCGCCAGCAGGTGCTTGCCACGCTTCGCGACCGTCTGCTCGAGCGCAACTACATCGCCAACCTGATCGCGGACATCGAGCGGACGCTGGGCGAGGGACACGCGAGCTCGCATGCCTAGAGTGGTCGGGATCGATCTCGGCACAACCAACAGCCTGGTCGCGCTCGTCGATGGCGGAGTGCCCGTCGTCATCGAGGATGGGGAAGGCAGCGCGCTTCTGCCCTCTGTCGTCTCGGTCGACTCTCGGGGAACCGTGCACGTCGGCCGCGAAGCCGAGCGGCGGCTGCTGACCGACGCGGCCCGCACCGTCTATTCGGTGAAGCGGTTCATGGGTCGCGGGCTCGAAGACGTGCGCGGCGAGGCGCACCTGTTGCCCTTTCGTATCGGCGCCGGTGCGACCGCGACGACGGGCGCGCCAGGTGGTGTCGTTCACATCGGCCTGGGCGACCGGGACTTCACGCCCCCGGAGATTTCCTCCTTCATCCTTCGGGAACTGAAAAACCGCGCCGAGACGTTTCTCGAGGCCCGCGGCGACGACGATCCCGTTGTCGATCGCGCGGTCGTAACGGTCCCCGCATACTTCAACGACGCGCAGCGGACTGCGACACGTGACGCAGGACGGCTCGCCGGGCTCGACGTCATCCGCATCGTCAACGAGCCGACGGCGGCGTCGCTCGCCTACGGGTTCGACAGGCGGCACGACGGCCTGATCGCCGTGTACGACTTCGGCGGAGGCACGTTCGACATCTCGATCCTGCGTGTTGAGGACGGCGTGTTCCAGGTGCTCGCCACCAATGGCGATACGCGACTGGGCGGTGACGACATCGACAGGCTGCTGACCGAGCGCGTGTTGTCAGAGCTGACAGCCGACGATTCGTCGCCCGAGTTCGTCCAGAGCGTACGCAAGGCGGCGATCCAGGCGAAATGGGATCTCTCCGCCCGCGACGCCACCGGGATCAACGTGGGGACGATCCGTCGTCCGATCACGCGCGCCGAATTCGA
>JBFWPD010000302.1:0-5528 GCA_050250175.1 Vicinamibacterales bacterium | reverse complement strand
CGACGCGTACATTTCGTTCCGCGTCAGCGAGAACCTGATCAACGGATACGGTCCCCGCTGGAACGTGGACGAGCGCGTTCAGGTCTTCACCAATCCGCTGTGGATGTTCACCATGGCGGCAGCCGCCTGGATCACCGGCGAGTTCTTCTACACGGCTGTTGTCGTGTCGTTTCTCTTCTGCCTCACGATGCTCTATCTGATCTGGCGATGGCTGGGGCGGACAGCCGATGGCTGGCTCGTGCTGGCGCTGCTACTGAGCTCGAAGGCATTCATCGACTACAGCTCGTCGGGACTCGAGTACCCGATCACCTATTTCCTGCTCGCGGCGTTCGTCACGGTCGTGCTCGGATCGCGGCAGTCCGCGGCCGAGCCATCGTCCGATCGACTGCCGCTCCTGATCCTCATCGCGTCACTCGCCTTCGTCAATCGCGCCGACATGATTCTGCTCTACCTGCCGGCGTTGCTGTGGTTCGTCCTTCGCCGTGTGAGGACGCTGACGTGGCGCGACGTCCGGGGAATGGTGCTGGCGTCGTCTCCGGCATGGGGCTGGCTGCTCTTCGCAATCATCTACTACGGCTTCCCCTTCCCCAACACGTACTACGCGAAGGCCCAGAGCGGGATGCCCGACTGGCTGCAGTTGCGGCAGGGTTTCGCGTATGTCGCCAGCAGCCTGCGGTTCGATCCGATCTCCATTGCCACCATCGTCGCCGCCGCAGGCGCCGCGTGGGTCGCAGGTGGAACGCGCGCGCGCCTGCTGGCGCTCGGGGCCTGCATCTACGTCCTGTACACGGTGAGAGTCGGCGGCGACTTCATGGCCGGACGCTTCTTCGCGGCGCCGTTCCTGATGTCGGCAATGCTTTTCGGCTATCTCCCGAAGAAGCGGATGACGGCGCTCGCCGCGACCGGACTCATCGTCCTGTGGAACGTCCTCAATCCGCTGGCGCCGATCAAGTCGTCGCCTGACCTCGAAATGGGATGGAACTGGCGCCTGCAGAACGGCGTCAAGGACGATCGCGGCGCGACGGCAGGCGGCGTGAGCCCGCTGACGTTCGAGATCTTCCGCCGGATGCCGGACAATGCCATGGCGCGCGAAGCCCGCACCCTGCAGGCGTCACCTGACCGCGTGATCGTGCATCCCTGGATTGGCGAGGTCGGCTTCTGGGCCGGACCTGAGAAGTACGTGATCGACCCGAACGCGCTGTCAGACCCTCTGCTGGCGCGCCTGCCGATTCCGCCGAGCTTCTACTACGAGTTCTGGGTGAGCCACTTCACCCGCGAACTGCCTTCCGGCTACGTCGAATCGAGACGTGCCCGGAAGAACCTGATCGAAGACCCGCTGATCAGGGCCTACTTCGACAAGATTCTTCGGGTGACGACGGGGCCGGTGTTCTCGCTGGCGCGCTTCCGCGACATCTACGACTTGAACGTCGGGATGCGCGACTTCAAGGATCAAGTCAAAGCGCAGCAGCGGCTGAACACCGTCGTGCGCGTGACGAATCCCCTCTTCTGGAGCCACGTCGGACAACTCGATCAGCGCGTCTCATGGATCAGATCGGACGGCCGCCAGGGATACCTGCTCATGGGGCCGGGAACGCCGCTCGGTCCGGGCACCTTCCACGTCCGCTGGCACGGCAACACCGACAAGCCCGAGAAGACCGATCTCGGCTTCGTCGAGGTCTGCTACGACGACTGCCGGACCCTTCTGGCGAGGAATCCGCTCCGGCCCGGTCCGAACGATCTCCTCGGTGAGGCGACGGTGCGGCTGAAGGATGAAGCCCGCGACGTCGAGTTCAGGCTCTGGGTCAACGAGCAGAGTGGCGTGAACGTCTGGACGGTCGGGATCAGTCAGGAAGCGGGCGCGACCGACAACTAGCCGGGACGCGCGCGAACCTCAGTTCGCGGCGCGCGCCTGCTTGATGTCCGGCCCTTCGGTCTGGCGGCGATTGCGCAGGCGCCGGGCGAGATCCTGAATCGACTTGTCGAGCCGCGATTCCTGCTTGTTCTGTGCAAGGTTCATCAGCACGCGCACAATCCGCCAGGGCCTCACGCCGTACTGCGCTCCGTAGAACACCAGAAAGCCGAGGATGCGGTAGACGTTGAGCGCCTTCGCGCCCACACCGTCCGAGTACGACGCCGTCTGTGAGAAGTCCTTGTATGCCCCAAGACTGAGGAAGTACTCGTCGGACAACTCGGGAATGGCGCCAGTCTTCCGGAGCTCGTGATAGAGCTCGGAGCCCGGATACGGCGAGAAGAGCGAGATGCTCATGTCGTGCACGCCCGCGAATCCCATCCGCGCAAGGAACTGAATCGTCTGATTGAGCTCTTCCCGCTTCTCATCCGGGAAGCCCATGATGATGTTCAATTTGACGTTCAGTCCTGCTCTGACCGCGCCCACGACCGACGCTTCGAGACGATCGAGCTTGACGACCTTCTTGATGCGTTTGAGGACCTCCGGCGACCCGCTCTCGGGCGCATAGCTCATGTTCCGGCAGCCTGACGCATAGAGCAGCTGGCTCACTTCATCGTCGATGGCCTCTGACCGCGTGCCGCTCGGCAGCTGCCAGGTGAACACCATCTTCCGCTCGAGAATCCGGCGCGTGAACTGGAGAATCCACGCCTTCTTCACGATCGCCGTCAGATCGTAGAAGTCGAAATTCGTCGCGCCGTACTTGTCCTGATACAGCTGGATTTCATCGAGCACCTGCTCGGGGTCGCGCGCATACCAGCGCGTGGTCCACATCTCGGGATTCGAGCAGAACGTGCACTGATAGGGACAGCCGCGTGTTGCGATCATCGGCATGCTGCGCCCGCGATCGACTCCGTAGCCCAGGCCGTTGTCGAGATACTTGTCGATCGGGACGAGATCCCACGCCGGCCACGGGATGTCGTCGAGATTGCGAATGCGCGCGCGTGGCCCGGTCGAGCGCACGCCGTCGCCGTCGCGAAGCATCAGGCCGGCGATGTCGTCGAATGGAGCCTTGGCGTCGATCGCTGTCGCGAGCTCGACGATCGTCTCCTCGCCTTCCCCCACGACGCAGACGTCGACTTCGGGTGTGTTGAGGAGCGTCCACTGTGGCGTGGCCGCGATGTGTTCGCCGCCGGCGACGATCGGTACACCCGGGAAGCGCTCCCGCGTCATGCGGATCAGCCGGCGAATCTCCGGCCAGTCCTGGGAGAACATGCAGCTGACGCCGATGAGGCCGGTATCAGGCGCAATCCGCTCGACGATCTCCTCGCTTCGCAGGCCGATCGCCATGACCGTGCCGTCGAAGAGCGAGGTGACCTGGAAGGGGTTCTCCCCCAACCCGTCGACGATTCGCGCCTGGTGGCCCGCCTGCCGGAGACTGGCCGCCAGATACGCAGGCCCAACCGGGGGCGTCAGCGGACCGGAATCAGACCAGGTGGGAACCAGGAGTGGGGGCCGGAGTATCGTAACCGTGGCCATCGAGGGCCGTAATTATAGCATCCGCTAGGACTTCTCGGTCGATCATCGGGGGCAGGACCTCGCGCGACCTCAAGCACCCAGGGACATCGAGGTCCTGCGTCCTCTGGGTCGTCCAGGTCCTCGCATCGCAAAATGAATGTCGCGAACTCTGTCTCCTTCGCAGCCGAGGGAGTGCACCTCGAGCACCTGAACAGTCCAAAAGCACCAAGCACCCGTCCGGAAGACACCTCAAGGACCCAAAGGACCCAAAGGACCTCAAGCATCCTCCGAGAGCCCACACCTTCCGGGTGGTACAATCGAGGCCTCCCGGATGTCCAAAAACGCCTTCACGCTGCGTTACCTGGCTCGTGCCGCCGCTGGCGTACCCCGCGATCTGGCCAATACGTTCGTTGCGTCGGCCATCAAGCCAATCCGGCCGACGGTGCTCATCTACAACTGCACGTGGGTCTGCGACGCGCGCTGTGAGATGTGCAGCAACTGGCAGCACGGCGATCGCAAGTCGGACATGACCCTCGCCGAGCTCGAGCCGGCCATGCGCCACGAGTTCTGGGGTGCCGTCGAAAACCTCAACATCTCCGGCGGCGAACCGACGACGCGCAACGACCTTCCCGAGATGGTGGAGATGTTCCACCGGCATCTCCCACGGCTGCGGAAGATCGGGATCAACACGACCGGACTGACCCCGCACCGCGCGATTCCGATGCTGACGCGGATCGTCAAGTTCTGCGGCGAGCACGACCTGCTGCTCAGCATCCGCGTGTCGCTCGACGGCGTGGGCGACATGCACAACCAGGTGCGGCACGTCATCAACGGCTTCGACAAGGCGTGCGAGACGATCGAGGCGATGCGCGCGCTCGCCGAGACGAATGCCCACTTCCAGTTCGGCCTGGCGTCCACGATTTTCGCGAAGAACCTGGAGGAGGCGCAGAACATCCTCGCCTGGGCGCGCTCGAAGCGTCTCGACATCGTGTTCAACATGCTCCGATTCACCGATGCCATGCTGAACAACCGGGACCTCGAGGAGTCGCTCAAGTTCCGCGAACGTGAAGAAGACTTCATGCGGGAGTTCTTCCTCGACCGTGTCCAGGAGGAATCCGTCCTGAGCGGGCAGGCCTTTCTGTATCTGCACTACGCGGACATGATCGCCAACGGATACCAGCGCACGATGCCCTGCCCGTTCCGCACGCAGGGACTCATGCTCAACCCGTACGGCGACCTGCACTACTGCGAGAACTCGAAGGCGATCGGCAATCTGCTCACGACCCCCGCCGAGGAGCTGTATTTCGGCGAGGAGAACCTGGCGCACCGCGACCAGGTGAAGCGTGTCATCTGCCCCACCTGTCTCAGCCCCTGCCAGGTGAACGTCGGCGCGATGAAGCAGGTGGTCCCATACGCGAAGTTTCTCGTCCGCGCGTATCAGGTCAAGAACGACCCGGCCCGGCACCTCGACACCCTTCCCAGCCCGCAGTCTTGAGGCTGGTCGCCTTCCTGGCCCGCTTCGGGATCGCGGTCGGTCTGACCGCCTACCTCCTCTGGCGCAGTAATCCGTCCGCCGTCCTCGACGCGCTATCCGATGTCGCCTGGGGACCAATCGGGCTCGCGGTCCTGCTGGTTCTGGCTGATCGGGCGCTGATGGCCTACCGGTGGATCCAGCTGCTCTGCATTGTGGAGCCGGCCAGTCGGCCGCCCTTGTCCTCGATTCTGCGAGTGTTCTTCGTGAGCTCGTTCCTCGGGACCTTCCTTCCGGCCAGCGTCGGTGGCGACGCGGTGCGCGCATACAGTCTGAGAAGTCTCCGTGTACAAACATCAGACGCGGTCGCGTCAGTTGTAGTAGATCGAATCACGGGACTTGCCTCCGTGCTCCTGATGGCGCTGCTCGGCTTACTGCTCGCCCGCGACCTGGCCGCCAATCTGGCCGTAATGGTCGCCGTTGGAGCATCTGCGGCTGTCTGCGCGCTCTTTTTCGTGTTGATTGCCAGCCGCCGGGCAGGCGCAGGCGCAACCGCCGTCTTCACGCGGCTGCCCGGACGTCTGGGGTCCATCGGTCAACGCGTCGTGGATTCGCTTCAGCGCTATTCGCGCT
>JBFWPD010000301.1:0-5535 GCA_050250175.1 Vicinamibacterales bacterium | reverse complement strand
GTCGCCGGTCCTCCGCTCCAGCCGTCGAACGGCGCGGGCAACGGACACGACGGCTGGTCCCTCTTCAATCGTGAGTCGATCCACGGCGTCGAGATCTACCGGGCTCGCGGCACCCGCTTTCGGAAGGAACGGTTTGCAGGACGCGCCACCAACTACATGACCTATTTCTTCTCGGCCTGCTACGCCGGCCTCAGGCTGGACCGGCCTGACGTGGTCGTCGCGCTGACCGATCCGCCGATCATCGGCCTGGCAGCGCTCGCGTCCGGCAGGCGTTTCGGAGCGCCGCTCGTCATGGCCTTCAAGGATCTCTTTCCCGAGGTCACGGCGCTCCTTCCCGACTTCAAGAGCGAGACGATCAACAACGCGCTGCAGGCAATCACTCGATTCCTCGTCCGGCGCGCGGCACGCAATCTCGCGCTCGGCGAGACCATGCGGAAGCGCCTGATCGACGACAAGGGCGCTCCGCCCGAGCGTACCGAGATCATTCCCGACTGGGCCGACACGACCGCCTTGTCCCCACGGCCCAAGCGCAATGCGTTTTCCGAGGCAAACGGCCTGGCGGACCGGTTCGTGATCATGCACTCGGGCAACATCGGTCTGTCGCAGGGTCTCGAGACGATCGTCGACGCGGCTGCCCTGCTCACGGATCTGCCCGACCTGCTGGTCGTCTTTCAGGGCGAGGGCGTGATGAAGGGCGACCTGCAGGCGCGCGCGGCCTCGCTGGGCCTGTCGAACGTGCGGTTCCTGCCGTACGCGCCTCGCGAACAGCTCGCCGAGTCGTTCGCCTCGGCCGACATCTTCATCGTCTCGCTGCAGCGCGGTCTGTCCGGCTACATCGTTCCCAGCAAGCTGTACGGCATCCTCGCAGCCGGCCGGCCGTACGTTGCCGCCGTCGAGGAGTCGTGCGAGGTATCCGCGATCACGAAGATGCACGAATGCGGGCGGCTGGCGGAGCCGGGAAACGCGCGCGACCTGGCGAATCAGATTCGAGCGTTTCACACGGACCGGCAGATGACGGCGACCGCAGGCGCCAACGCCCGGAAGGCGGGCCTGCTGTTCGACCGGACGACACAGGTGGCTCGCTACATGAACGTTTTCGAACAAGTTCTCGAGGAGCGCCGCGCATGATCGAGACCTCGTCGATCGCCGTGGCCCGGCCGGGAGAGCGACGTCCGATGCTCGGCGCCAAGAGGGCTCTGGATGTTCTGCTCTCCGGTGCCGGTCTTGTCTGTTCGCTTCCGCTCTGGGCGGCGATCGCGGCGGCAGTCAAGCTCGAAGACGGGGGTCCGGTCTTCTTCGGCCAGGAGCGTGTCGGCCAGGGCGGCCGCGTGTTCCGCGTCCTCAAGTTCCGCTCCATGATTCCTGACGCCGAGGCCGGGGTGGGTGCGCTTCAGGCTTCGGACGGCGATCCGCGCATCACGCGGATCGGGCGTGTGCTTCGCGCCACGGCGATGGACGAGCTGCCGCAGCTGCTGAGCATCTTCAAGGGGGACATGAGCTTCGTCGGCCCCCGCGCCCTGCGTCCCGGCGAGATCGAAGTGCGTGGAGACGGCCGGGAAGAGGCGCTCGAAGACGTCCCAGGCTTTGCCGCGCGATGCCGGGTCCAGCCCGGACTGACAGGTGTCGCGCAGATCTACGCGGCGCGCGACATTCCGCGCCGCCAGAAGTTCCGGTACGACCGCGTCTACATCCGGAAGCAATCGTTCTGGCTCGACATGCGCCTGATTGCGCTGTCGTTCTGGATCACGTTCCGCGGCACGTGGGAAGTCCGCGGCAAGAAGTACTGATGCTGGAGACGGTCGTCCTCAACCCGAATCTGGAGTTGAAGCCCGTCCGGCAGGATGGGCAGATCACGGCCATCACGGTGATCGCGCCGGTCAAGGGCCGCAATCTCCATCAGACCACGGTCGCACGAAGCGAGGAACCGCAGCTGTTCGGAGCGCTGCTTCTGCACGGGGCGACGGGCGGCGCGGGAGGGGCCGGCGGGTTCGGCGCACGCGAGCAGCTGCGCCTTGCGGACATCGGCGTGCTGATTCCCGAGGACCGCGTATCGACCCCCGTCTGGTTCTCGTGCGACATAGACGCCGCCCGGGGCCGGGAGGCCTTGCCGCACCGAGGCGCCTCGGAGAACGCACAGGGTGCGCGGCAGGACCTGGTCGTCAACCCGACGCTTCGCCACTTCGGGTGCGAGGGTTTTCCTGACGACATGCGCGGGCGGGTCCGGCTGGCGAACCGGTTCCGGACCGACCGATCGTGGCTGTGGGTCGAGCGTCCGCATCTCGCTGCTCCGTGCGTCTACTCGTACTCGTCCTCAGCTGCGCGCGAGCTCGACGATCTCGTGCCGGGCGCGGTCCCGCCGCCGGCATTGGATCGCTGCATGGTGCAGCGCCTGCTCGACGCGGGCGTGATCGTGTCGTCATCCGCGTACGCGTCCGATGTGAGGGCGCGTGCGCACGCGATGGCCGCCGCGCGCGCCGCGCTCGGCGATCGCCGCTACGTCGTGATTCCCGAGGCGATCGCGCCGCTGCAGCTTGCCGCGGTGCGGCGCTACTACCAGGATCTGATCGGCGAGGGATTTCTCGTTGCGGGGGACAAGGACTGGCCCGACCGGCATTTCTCGGGCCGCGATCCCATCGGCTACTTCTTTCATCACCAGTTGAACGCCCTCGTGTCCGCCATCGCCGGCCGGCCGCTGAAGCCTTCGTTCTCGTTCTTTGCGTCCTACCGGCCGGGCTCGGTGCTTCCCCCCCACCGCGACCGCGCGCAGTGCGAGTACGCACTGTCGATTCAGCTCGATTTCTCGCCGGAACCCGAGGACACCTCGCCGTGGCCCCTGTTCGTGCAGCCTCCGGGACAACCGGCCGCCACGGCGGTGCCGACTCGCCTGGGTGGAGCAGTTCTGTACTTCGGAAAGGAAGTGCGGCACCATCGGGACGTGCTGACCGGCGGCGACTACAGCCGCCACTGGTTCTGCTTCTATGTCCCGGACGACTTCGAAGGACCGCTCGACTGAATGTGCGCCGATTCCTTGCGCTGTTCGCTCTGTATCAAATCCGTCACAGTTCGAACGGTTATGACAGGCACAGCTCTACCGTGCTTGACTGAGCCAAACTTGGCCCGTAAGCTGAGTTTGATATCCCCACCAGCATAATGGCCGCCGCCCACACTCTTCGCCCGCGATCGGGCGTAGTTTCACGCGAGATGAACGGGTCCGCCGTGCTCGTTCACCTCGAAACCAACCGTATCTACGAGTTGAACGAGACCGGCGCCCGGATCTGGGCGCTGCTCGGCGAGGGCCTCGATCGCGCCGCGATCTGCTCGCGCCTGAGTGTCGAGTTCGGTGTGTCAGGGCCTGAGACCGAGCACGAGGTCGACGACCTTCTTGCCGACCTCGAGCGCGAGGGGTTGATTGGTGCCTAGCGGGGCGCGGCAGATCGTCGAGTCGTTCCCCTTGCGCGAGAGCGCCATTCCGGCCCGTTGGGTCGCGTCCGTTCCCCGGGAAAATTCGAGCGGCCCGGCCTTCGGTCTCACCGGCGGGGAAGAGGCGTCGCCTCTTGTCTCGAACGAGAGCCGCGGGTGCGTGCTGCTCTTCGACGGCACGCTGTACAACCGCGAGGAACTGCTGGCCGCCCTCGGCGCAGAAGGCGCCGGCCTGAATGACGCGGACGTGCTCCTTCGCTCGTACGAGCGGTGGGGACTCGACTTCGCGTCCCGGATCAAGGGCATTTTTTCAATCGTCGTCGTCGATCCCGGACAAGACGCGGTCGTCGCGGTGCGCGACCCGCTCGGGGCGTTTCCGCTCTTCATGACCGAGACGGGCCGGAGCGTGATGTTCTCGACGTCGATCGACGCGCTTCGCGAGCAGCCCGGCGTCGACCGGTCGTTGAACAGGGCGGCGCTCGCCGATCATCTCTGCCGGCGCTGGCCGACGCTCCACGAGACCTTCTTTACCGCGATCCGCCGCGTGCCCCCTGGAAGCGTCCTCCAGTGGCGGAATGGTTCGACCACGTCGACGCGGTACTGGAATCCGGTCCCGACGGACGGTCCCGTGCCCTGGGTCAAAGAGGACGAGTTCGAGGACCGGTTCGACGCCACGTTCGAGCAGGCCGCCCGGCGCGCGCTCGGGCATGGCAGAAGCGGAGTGTTCCTGAGCGGCGGCCTCGACTCGATCAGCGTCACGGCCATGGCCACCGACGTGGCGCGGCGCGAGCATCTGCCCACGCCGATCGCGTTGTCGCTCGGCTTCCCCGGCGACTCGAGCGAGGAGTTCGAGCAGCGGGCCGTGGCACGCGAGCTCGGAATTGATCAGGACTATGTCCAGTTCGACGAGGCGGTCCCCTCGTCGCAGCTGCTGACGCTCGCGCTGGAGATCGGATCGGCCAGGCCGGCGCCGCTGCTCAATCCGTGGATGCCGGCGTACACGCAGCTGACCCAGCGCGCCAAGCGCCGTGGCGTCCACGCGATCCTGAGCGGTGCAGGCGGCGACGAGTGGCTGACCGTGACCCCCTCGCTGGTCGCGGACATGATTCGTACCGGCGACGTGCGTGGCCTCGCGCAGTTCATTCCCGCGTGGAAGCGCTCGTACAACGTCCCGCTGCCGCGCATCCTCCAGATTCTGCTGTGGCAGTTCGGTGCGAGACCGCTGGCCTCAGCCTGGCTGGAGCGGGTGGCGCCCAAGGCCTGGAAAGAGAATCGCGTGGCGCGCGGCGTCCGCGGAACGCTCGCGTGGGTGGCGCCGGACGGTCCGCTCCGCCGCGAGCTGGACGATCGGGTGAGGCGATTCATGCCTCCCGCGAGCCCGCCGAACGGCTTCTATTTCAACGATGTCACCAGGAGCCTCGAGCATCCGCTCACGTGCATGGAGCTCGAGGAGATCTTCGAGATGGGCCGGGCCAACGGCGTCCGATTCGTCCATCCCTACTGGGATGCCGAAGTCGCCGATCTCCTGTACCGCACCCCTCCGCTGCTGCTGTTCTCCGGCGGACTGTCGAAGAGCGTCGTCCGGAAGACCATGGCGAAGAGGTTTCCCGCGCTCGGGCTCGATCGGCAGAAGAAGCGTGCCGGTACCGCATTCTTCTCGTTGGTCCTCGAGCGGGAGGTCGCCGACCTCTGGCGTCAGCGTCCGGAGCTCTCCGCGATGGCGGACCTGGGCATTGTCGAGCCTGGTGCAGCGACCGAGATGGCCAACACCACGATTGCATCGAACCCCGGGATCGGGCTTGTGCGGATCTGGGACCTTATCAATACCGAGAGTTGGATTCGGGCTCATCAGTAGAACTAGCGCGTCATACCTTCAGGAGCACACGCATGGCGAACGAGAAACGCAACGAGAACCGCAAGCCGGACGTTTCGAGCCGGTGGCAGAAGCCGTCGCTGAAGTACGTCGGCAACGTCAACGACGTCTTCCTGTTTCCCGGGATGGGAAAGATCAGCAACGCGATCTATGACACCGGGGACACGCCGTTCAAGCCGAAGGGGCAGGGCTAGGCCAGGCTTCGCAGAAGCCGCATGCTCGATCTGACGATCCGGCCGGGG
>JBFWPD010000300.1:0-5543 GCA_050250175.1 Vicinamibacterales bacterium | reverse complement strand
GGCCCGGCTTGCGATCGTACGCCCCGGTGAACGCTCCCTTTTCGTAGCCGAAGATCTCGGACTCGAAGAGTGTGTCGGGAAGGGCGGCGCAGTTGACGGCCTGGAAGCGCGCGGGCCCGCGCCGGCTCAGCTCGTGGATCATGCGGGCGACGACTTCCTTGCCGGAGCCGGTCGGTCCAAGAATCAATACCGAGATGTCCGACTTCGCCGCGGTGCGGATCCACTCGAAGATGATCAGCATCTTCTCGTCGCTGCCGATCATCTCCCTGAATCGCTGGACCGACGGCGACTGATCTTCCGTACTGACGTCGGCGCGCCGTTCCAGGAACGTATCGAGGAGATCTCCGACCGGTGCCGCCGGTGGGCGGACGGCGGTGTATTTCGGCTGCTGCGATCCGGGGACGACGCGGGCCACGCCGAAGTCGACGAGCTCGCGGACGCAGTTCTCGACATCCATTCGGAGGCGTCCGAAGGTCTGCATCAACGCGTCCACGTCGAACGCCTCACGATCCCGGGAATGCAGATAGCGCAGGATGCCTGCGCGGAGCGGCGACTGCACCAGCGTGCGGAACCGTGCATCAAGGTCCGGCGGGTCCACCGCTCTCAGGGCCGACGACGACGAGGCACGCCGTGCGCTGAACGTCAGGTCGTCCATGGGCTCTTCTGTTATCGGCCCCACTCGAGGGGGGCGACAGGCCGGAACCCCTCGGTTTCTCACGGCAAAGCCGCAGCGGATGCTAAGCTACGGCCGTAACCTCCAAGGAGCCTTTTTGCCGCACCGCGCACCCGGGTCGCCCCTTCCCCCGAGGCCTTCGTTTCTTACTGGCAAGCCCATCAGGTACTACCGGCCGACTGGAAGCCCCGCGATCAGGCTCCTGATCGACGAAGGATTTCAGGCATTCAACGCGGGCCGCATCTCCGAAGCCTGCCGCATCTACTCCGAGAGGATGCTCGCGCCGGAGAACGAGACAACGATCGGCCTGACGATCGCCGGCGCGATGACGCCTGCGGGCCTTGGCGGCTGCGTGATCGAGTTGATGGAGCGCGGTCTGGTCGACTTCATCATCTCGACCGGCGCGAATCTGTATCACGACCTGCACTACGCACTGAACTTCACGCTGCGGCGCGGATCGCCGTTCCTGAATGACGTCGAGCTGTACGAAGAAGGCGTGATCAGGATCTATGACGTGCTGTTCCCGGCGACGGTGCTCCTCGAGACCGACTCGTATATCCGCGAGTTCCTGGTTCGCTCCGGGCTGGACGGCCCGGTAGCGTCCGCGGATCTGCACTACAGGCTCGGGCTCGACCTCCTCGAGAGGTTTCCGGGTTGTGAAGAACACTCGGTCCTCGCGCGTGCGGCGCACGCCGGAGTTCCGATCTACACATCGTCGCCAGGCGACAGCTCGATCGGCATGAACATCGCGTACCACGAGTTGATGCATGGCGCGCGGCTGATGATCGATCCGAACAAGGACGTGAACGAGATCTGCGCGATCGTGCTGGCGGGCAAGCAGAACGGCTGCGTCATCCTCGGCGGCGGATCGCCGAAGAATTTCTATCTGCAGGCGCAGCCGACCCTCTGGGAGGTCTACGGAATCCCCAAGGGCGGCAACGACTACTTCATTCAGATTACGACCGATCAGGTCGTCTGGGGCGGGCTGTCGGGGGCGACGCCCGCCGAAGCTGTCAGCTGGGGCAAGGTCAATCCTGGCGTGTTGCCCGACACCGTGGTGGCGTATTGCGATTCGACGATTGCCTTCCCGCTCTTCTGCGAGTACGCGGTCGGATCGGCCAATGGACGCCGGCCTCGGAAGGAACTGATTCATCGTCGCGCCGATCTCGTGGCGGCTCTGCTCACGGAAGCGCGTGCGACGCGCGAGCGCCAGCAGGCGGTGGGTTCGCCCGACAGCGAGTGAGCGAGCGACGTGGGCACTCTGTCCTCGGAGCTGGCGCCGCATGCCGGCCGGCTGACGCCGAGTCCCCGCATCTACGCGGACGCCAACGTCCCCGCAGGGCTCGTCGCCCACATGCGGCGAAGGCTTCATTGGGACGTGCTGTTCGTCCTCGAGCAGGACGACCTGCGGCGCGCGCCAGACGTGCGGCACTACGAGCTCGCGCGCCAGCTGAAGAGAACGCTGATCACTCTCGATCGCGACTATCTCGACGATCGCCGGTTCCCCCCGGAGTTGAGTGGCGGCGTTCTCGTCATCAGCGCGCCCAACGAACGGGAGCTCTCACTGCTCCTCACGCGCGTTGACCGCCAGATGTTCCAGCCACACGACGATCTCGAGTCCGGCCCTCTCGCAGGCCGCAAGCTTCACGTGCACACGGATTGGGGTCGGGACGCCGACGTACCCGCATAGCTGACATGGCCGAGATCGTCCTGGCCGGTGCAGATCTCGTTCTTCCGGATCGGATCCTCACAGCCGGCACGCTGGTCGTCGATGAGGGCCGGATCATGGAGATACGGGCTGTCGCGCGCGAAGAGGCCGGCGCCGACCTTCGGGGACACCTGATCGTGCCCGGCTTCGTGGACGCACACGTTCACGGGACCGGCGGGTTCGACTCCCTGGGTGACGGCGATGCCGTCCGGGCGATGGCAGCGCACCTGCCGGGGCACGGTGTGACCGGGTTCAGTCCCACGAGCATGTCATGCGCTCCAGCCGCGCTCTCGCGCTTTCTCGCGCAGGTGCGGCGAGCACGCGAGGCACCGGCACCGCGCTCTGCACGAGTGCTGCCCGCGCACGTGGAGGGGCCGTTTCTTCATCCCGACCTTCGCGGGGCGCAGCATCCGCAGTGGCTCCGGAGTCCTCGCCGCGCACTCGACGGCTGGCGCGACGGCGTGAACGGCGAGAGCGGCATGCCACTCAGTCGTGACGATGGCGCGGACACACTGCGCGCGCTCGAGACCGGTCTGCCGGACGTGGGCACGGTGACGCTCGCTCCCGAGATCGAAGGCGGTCTCGACCTTCTCGACTGGCTTGTTCAGCGTGAGATCCGCGTTTCCGTGGGCCATTCAGCCGCGTCCTACGACGAGGCCATTGCGGCGTTCACCGCCGGGGCTTCCGGAGCGACGCACCTCTTCAACTGCATGCCGCCGCTTCGTCACAGGGATCCGGGGGTCGCCGGCGCGGTGCTCCGATCCGACGGGGTCGTGGCGGAAGTGATCGCCGATGGAGTGCACGTGCATCCGGCAGTCGTTCGCTTGGCGATCGCCGCAAAAGGACCGGCGGCGGTGATGGCGGTGACGGATGGGACGGCCTTGTCTGGTGCGTCGGCCGGCGCAACCGGAAGGCTCGGGGATCAGTCGATTGAAGTGCGCGACGGAGCCGCGCGGCTCGCGGACGGCCGGCTGGCGGGAAGTGTCGCGACGATGGACCGCGTATTCCGGACTCTGGTGAATGAGGTGGGACTGTCGCTGGTTGATGCGGCAATCGTCTGCTCGACTACGCCGTCCCGCGTGCTTGGTCTGCGGTCAACCGGCGCACTCGTGCGTGACGCCCTTGCAGATTTCGTGGTCATCGATCGAAAACTGGAGATCGTGCAGACCTATATCGGAGGGGAGCTCGCGTTCACGCGCCCGAACACGCGTACCTGAGGGGTCAGGCGCTCACGTGCCGCTGGTCGTGATAGACGGTCGGATCCTCCACATCGGCGGCGACGAACCCGTCATGCCGCTCCCGGCACTTGCTGCACAGTCCGCAATGGATCGGCAGAGCGTCGAGCCGGACCGGGTTCATACATGAGAGCGTGAGCTCCAGCGGCACCCCGTACCGGAGTCCGCGGCGAACCACATCTGTCTTGTCGAGCGATTCGTAAGGCGCGTCGATCTCGAACGAGTGATCGAGTCCGAGCGACAAGGCGTGCCCCATCGCTGCCCGGTACTGCTTCGTCGCATCGGGGAAAGGGTTCCCCTGGAGCGTCCCGATTGACAGCCTTGGAAGGCGTGCGGCGGCGCAATAGACGGCCGCCTTCGCGACGAGGATGACGTTCCGCCCTGGCAAGTACACCTCCTCGTCGGCGGTGTGGTACGCGGGAGGCCGGCCCGCGAGCGCCCAGTGACCGGCGGGGTAGACGTCGGTCATGTCGAGTCCGAGCGATGCAAGGGGCCGGACCGGATGCCGGGTCGAGATGGCCGCCAGGAAGCGCTCGGCGATCTGCCGTTCCGCCGCTTCCCATGCGAAGCCCACGCTCACGTAGATCGGCTGCACCTCTCGGACGTCGGCCTCCTCGACCAGCAGCACGGCGCTGTCGAGCCCTCCAGACAGGAGCACGGCGGATGCTTTCTCGTCAGACAAGGTGAACCGTCGATTCCAGTGCGGTATTCTTGACCGCAATGTATTCCGTTACCAAACGCATCGAGTTCTGCTACGGCCATCGTCTGCTCGACTACGATGGAATCTGCAAGCACCCGCATGGCCACAACGCTGTCGCCGAGATCGAGGTTCGCACCGGCGTGCTCGACAGCCGCAACATGGTATGCGACTTCAGCGACATCAAGCGGATCGTGAAGGGATGGATCGACCGGGAGCTCGATCACAAGATGGTGCTCCGCCATGACGATCCGCTCGTCAAACCGCTGCAGGTCCTCGGCGAGCCGATGTATCTGCTCGACAGCAACCCGACGGTCGAACGGATCGCCAGGTTGATCTACGAATACGCGAGCGGGCAGGGGTTGCCCGTCGTGCGCGTCCGCGTCTGGGAGACGCCCTCGTCGTTCGCCGAGTACGCCGTACAAGAGTGAAGCTGATTGTCTTCGATCTCGACGGCACGCTGGTCGATTCACGCCGCGATCTCGCCGACGCCGCGAATGCCGTTCTCGTGTCGGCAGGCGCGGCACCTCTCGAGGAAGAGACCATCGGACGCATGGTGGGGAGTGGCGCCGCGGTTCTCGTCTCCCGTGCGTTCGCAGCGGCCGGATGTGACCCTCCCCCCGACGCGCTCGATCGCTTCCTCGCTGCCTACGACGATCGCGTGCTTCGGTTCACCCGTCCGTATCCAGGCATCATCGACGCGCTCGAACCGCTGTCCAGGAACGCGCGCCTCGCGGTCCTGACGAACAAGCCGCTCGGCCCAACGCGTGCGATTCTCGACGGCCTCGGCATGGGCCCGTACTTTCCTGCGCTCCGGGTCAGGGGCGGCGACGGTCCGCTCCCCAGGAAGCCTGACCCTGCAGGGTTGAACGCCTTCGCCTCGGAAGCCGGCGTGCCCATGCAGGAGGTGGCTCTGGTTGGCGACTCGTCGATTGACTGGCATACGGCCCGTGCGGCCGGCGCTCATGCCTGCCTCGTGCGCTGGGGCTTCGGGTTCGAATCTCTCGACGCCGAACATCTTGGCAGCGCGTCAGTGATCGACCGGCCCGATCAACTGCTGAGCCTGCTGTAACGTTTTGCAGCTACTTCGCTACAGCGTCGTCACGCTTCACTGCACGACGGCCCCTCCACTCGTGATCCCGCGTGGCACCCGCATTGCTCCAGATGCCGGCAGGCTCGCTCAGACTTTGGCTGGCCTGCAGCGCCAGACCAGTTGCTTTCAACAACGGT
>JBFWPD010000299.1:0-5571 GCA_050250175.1 Vicinamibacterales bacterium | reverse complement strand
TGTGGCCCTCCTCGTGTGTGTGAGTGGTGAGCCGCTTCGGGCCCAGCCTCCGGATCCCAGCGCCGCGGAGGTCAACGGAGCCCCGACGAACCTCCACGAGGAAATCGTCGCTGCGGCCATCCGTCTTCCACTGGCCGCGCTCCTTGGAACGGTGCTGGCACTGCGGCCCAGACGACGCGGGACGCCCGACCGTCAGATGTCGGTGGTCGAGACACAGATCATCCTGGCGGTCGTCGGAGCGCTCGTGATGCTGGTGGTTGGCGCAAGCCTCGCACGCGCGTTCGGCATCGTCGGCGCCGCCAACCTGATTCGATATCGCGCCAAGGTCGACGATCCAAAGGACGCCGTCGTCATGCTGTCGGCACTCGGTGTCGGTCTGGCCTCGGGAGTCGGCCTCTACGGTCTGGCGATCCTCGGGACGCTCTTCATCGGGGCGGCTCTCTGGACCATCGAAGGGTTCGAGCCAGCCGCCAACAAGCGCTTCGACCTGACGATCCAGATCAAGGACGGCGTCGGCGAGCTCCGTCCGAAGATCGAAGGCATTCTCCGGCGTTTCCACGCGGGGCACGAAATTCGCGCGTCATCGGCCGACGGCCTCAGCTACGCGATCAACGCACCGCCTGAGTTGCGGGTCGACCGCGTGTCGAACGCGATTACCGAGCTGGCGCCTCCCGATCAGATTGCTGTCGAGTGGCAGCAGAAGACGTCGAAGAAGGAGGCCTGACCGCGTGGCATCTACGCTGTTCGTTCAACCCGGTTCGGGGCTCGACCCCGTCGTCGAAGCGATGCGCGAGGCGAAGAAGAGCATTGACCTGGTGATCTTCAGGTTGACCGAGCGCGAGATCGAACACGAGCTCGAGATGGCCGTGGCTCGTGGCGTGAAGGTGCGCGCGCTCGTGGCGCATTCGGCCGCGGGCGACGACGTCCGGCTGCGGAAGGTAGAACAGCGGCTGCTGGCGGTGGGAGTGCTCGTCGGGAGAACCGCCGACGACTTCGCGAAGTATCACGGGAAGTATCTCATCGTGGACGAAGCCGTGTACGTGCTGGGTTTCAATTTCACGCAGGCAAACGTCGAAGCCAGGAGCTTCGGCATTCGCACGACGAACCGCCGGGCGCTTCAGGATGCGACGCGCCTCTTCGAAGCTGACCTGACCCGGCAGTCGCTCAGTTTCGATCGCCTGTCGCCCCTGGTGGTCAGTCCGGAGACATCCCGGAAGGCATTGGGGAGGTTCATCGCCGGCGCGAAGAACACCCTGGCGATCTACGACGGCCGTCTCGATGATCCGGACTTCATCGCGTTGCTCCTTCAACGGGAAGCGGCCGGCGTGAAGATCCGCGTGATTGGCAGTGCGCCAAAGCTCGTGGATGCGATTCCCGTGCGCGAGCTCAAGGGCATGAAGCTTCACGTTCGCGCGATGGTTCGGGACGGGACGCAGGTGTTCCTCGGCAGTCAGAGCCTTCGGCCGCTGGAGCTGGACAGGCGACGGGAAGTGGGGCTCATCCTGGCCCACCGGGCGACCGCGCGGATCCTGCTCGTGGTGTTCGACACGGACTGGGAGCAGGCGAGCACCAGGAAGCTCGACGAGTTGGAGGCGCAGCTCGCATGACTTGCGCCCCGGTCGTCGTCACCCTGATGCTGACCGGCGCGCTCGCCGCCGGTGGCCCCTGCTTCGGGCAGGAGGCGCAATCGGGCGCGGATGCGCAGCCCGAGCAGGCCGAAGGTGAGAGTGGCTGGGCGAGGATGCGTGGGTGGCAGGAGCGGGGAGAGAGCTTCCTGGACGCTGCGCACCGGCGCGGTGTCTATCCCGAGGTCGGGAGCATCGTGTCTGGATCGGGAGCCGCGGGCGGCATCGGTCTGCGTTACCCGTCGCTCGGCGGCTCGCGATTCGGCGTCGAGCTCGAGGGCATGTGGTCGGTGCGCGGATATTACGAATATGGAGCCCGCTTCGGTCTGCTCGGCGGGTGGCGCGAGGCGCTCGAGCTCGATCGCATCGACACAAATCTGACGTCGCTCTTCGACACCGGCGAGCTGAAGGCCGCGGGTACGCACGCAATCTACCTCGAAGCGGTTCATCGTCGATTTCCCCAGCTTGACTTCTTCGGCCTGGCGTCGTCTGTCGATGGAGTCAAGACGGACTTTGCCGCATCCGGCCCCTCGCTCGACCTCGTCGCTCACTGGCAGCCGACGTCGGAGATCGGTCTGGTCGGCCGCATCGGAGTCATCGACCTCGACATCGGCACGGGGACGAATGATTCAGTCCTCGATCTCGAGCGGCACTACGCACCGGTAGCGGCGCCCGCGCTCGACCGCCAGATACCCTGGCTCGCGATCGGGCTGGCCGGAGGGGCAGACTCCCGCAACTCGGTGAAGCTTCCGACGACAGGTGGTTTCGTCGCCGCCGCGATCTGGCAGCTCGAATCGCTCGAGGGCGAATCTCAGGAAGTTACCCGCGGCATGCTCGACGTCCGCTTCTTTCAGAGAGTGTTCTCGGACCGTCACGTAGCGGCGGTGAGGATCCTGACGTCAGCCGACTATGTGTCGAACGGCGGCCGCACGCCGTTCTACCTGCAGTATTGGCTGGGGGGGTCACACACCCTTCGCGGCTACAGCAGCTACCGCTTTCGCGGCCAGGCCATAATGCACGTCACCGCGGAATACCGGTGGCGCGTGGCGCCGATGTTCGACGTCGTGCCGTTCATCGACATCGGATCGGTGGGCGAGCGTCCGAGCGAGCTCCTCAAGGGCACCATCCATGCGTCTCCAGGCGCAGGGCTCTGGGCACGAGGTGACGATCGCTTCTACTTCCGTATCGACTGGTCTCATGGCCAGGAGGGGCACCGGTTCCTCTGGTCGCTGAGCCCCTCCTTCTAGACCTGCCTCCCTGTCTTCTCACAATCACGTAGTCGGGTATCGCCAGGCATTGCCGTGGTGAGCGGCGCGTACTATCCTCACGGCGTTCCTTCGTACCGCCTCGAGGTCCACAATGCGCGTCGAACGTGATTGGCTCCGTCAGCTGGTGTTCGAGATCGCCGACACCCGCCGCTTTACGCAGGATTCGCCGTTCCTTCCGGAAGTGTGGCTCTCAGGGGGTGTGGCGTACTGCCGTAATCCCGATGTCCGCGTGGATCTGCTTCTCACCCCTCACAAGGATCGGACTGCCGGGGTTCTCGCTCGCGCGATCCTCGAGGGCCTCGAGGTGTCCTTCAATACACCGGAGAGCCGCAAGGCCAGTGCAGCGCTTGGTGCGCTTGGCGCATCAGACGATGCGCCGCTGACGCGTCCAACATGGACGGTCTCGGTGAATCAGACGACGGTGGCCGCGTCGCTGACATTTGTCGAGCTGATCACGTGCGTGCTGCCCTTGAGCCCCTGGTGGGCCCGCAATGTCGTGCCCGAGATCGAGCCCGATCGTCAGACCGTGGGACGGCGGACTGCCGAGCTCGACTGGATGGCCCGCATGGTCGGCGTCGTCGCCCTCTGTGCGCGGGTTCCGTCAACGGACATCCGCAGGCGCGAACAGGATCCGAACGCACTGTGGACCGCCAGCCAGGTGGAGCGCCAGGCGCAGGGCGCGACCGTCGCGGACTATCAGAAGTTCCTCGCGGTGGTCGCCGATCGTGCAGCGCAGGAGGAAGTGTGCCGGACGCTGGTGCTGGCAGCGCAGGCGACGACCGCGGCGAGAGTGGCGGCAAGGCCGAACGTGGATCTCACGCCGAGCCTCTGGTCGGTGGGCCTGAACCGGCTGTCGTTCGTGGCGGTGGATCGATCGGTGGCCGCAACGAAGGCTGATGCGGCCCGCCGCGTCTTCGACATCAAGTGCCGCGATCTCGCCTGGGCGGTCGTTGACAGCGGGATCGACGCGGAGCATCCCGCGTTTCGCGGTGAGGGGCACGGCACGAGCCGGGTTCGCGCGACGTACGACTTCACGAAGCTGCGTCAGCTCGTGAGCCTCGACTCCCATCCGAGCACAGGCCCGACCGCGATGCCCGGCGACGTCGACCTCGAGGAGGCCGATCGACGGTTCAAGCGGCTGCGTCAGCGCCTCCGATCGGGCCGATCGCTCGACTGGGCGGAGCTCGAGCCGCTGGTGGACATCTCGCTTCACAAGCAGCGCGGCTACCGGCCGCCGGGCCACGACCACGGCACCCACGTGGCCGGGATTCTGGCGGGCGACGATCCGGAAGGCACGTACCGCGGCGTCTGTCCCGATATTTCCATCTACGACCTTCGGGTCCTCGACAAGGATGGCCGGGGCGAAGAGTTCGCCATCATTGCCGCGCTGCAGTTCATCCGCTATCTGAATGCACGCGCCGATCAGCCGATCATCCATGGCGTGAATCTCAGCCTGTCGCTCATTCACGACGTCGAAAACTTCGCGTGCGGACGAACCCCAATCTGCGATGAGTGCGAGCGCCTGGTGGCCAGCGGCGTCGTCGTGGTCGCGGCGGCTGGAAACCGCGGATACGAGCGCGTGCTCACGGGCGCGGGGGAGATCGAGGCCTATCGCGCCATCAGCATCACCGATCCGGGCAACGCCGAGGGCGCCATTACGGTCGGGGCGACGCACAGGTTTCAGCCCCACACGTATGGAGTCAGCTACTTCTCGAGTCGCGGTCCAACGGGCGACGGCCGCTATAAGCCCGACCTGCTCGGACCGGGCGAGCGGATCTATTCAGCGCTCCCCGGAGGAACCTATGGAGCGAAGGATGGCACGAGCATGGCCGCGCCTCACGTGAGCGGCGTCGCGGCACTGCTCATGGCGCGGCACCGGGAGTTCGTCGGACAGCCGGCGCGCGTGAAGAAGGTGCTGTGCGAGTCGGCGACCGATCTCGGCAGAGAGCGGTACTTCCAGGGATCAGGCATGGTGGATGCGCTTCGCGCGCTCCAGGCCGTGTAGGCGGGGACGGAGGAGGTCAGATGTCGGCAAACGTCTTCACCCTCGAGGCGCTCGAGGCCGCATTCGGCGATTCGCTGCTGCTGCACTACGGCAGCCCCGCCGACCCCAGGCTGATCGTCATCGACGGCGGTCCGAAAGGCGTCTTCAGGAAATCGCTCGGTCCGCGGCTGAAGGCCATCCATCAGGCACGCGGCGGCGGTGTGCTCCCGATCCGTCTGCTCATGGTCAGTCACATCGACGACGATCACATCGCCGGCCTGCTCGACTTCACCAAGATGCTTCGCGCGGCGCAGGACGATGGAGCGACGCTGCAGTATGACGTCCTCACGCTCTGGCACAACAGCTTCGACGACATCGTCGGCCGTGCCGGCCCGACGGCCGCAGCCGCTCTGACCGCGGCGCCGCTGAAGCCGAAGGGCGGGCAGGGAGCGGCAATCGTTGCCAGCGTCGCGCAGGGACGTCAGCTGCGGATGGACGGCGATGCACTCGCGCTGAACATGAACTCGGGATTCGACGACATGATCCAGTTCGACGCGTCCAATGTAAGGGCGTTGAAGATCGGAGCTGGTCTGACGTTCACCGTTCTTGGACCGCGGAAAGCGGAGCTCGACGCCCTCGAAGCGAAGTGGGACAAGGAGGTCAAGGCGCTGCTCGCGAAGAAAGCGAAACAGGG
>JBFWPD010000298.1:0-5581 GCA_050250175.1 Vicinamibacterales bacterium | reverse complement strand
TACCAACCGCCAGGCGGGACGGGCCCCACATTGAAATCCTCGGGTCTGAAGAAGTCCTCGAGCGTGAGCCGCTCCTGGACACCGCTCGTAAACGTTGGCTGCTCGTTGAGCCCTCTCAACGCCGGCTCCGCCGGCGTTTTCAGCAGCTGCTCGCGGATACGGTCGAGAGAGACGGGCAACTCGGGGGGAGCGTCGGCCTCCTGCGGCGTGTCGTCAGCTGATGACGCTGCAGGCGCCGCTTGAGAGGACGCCGGCGCGTCCTGGGCGGCGACCGGCACTCCGGTAAGGAGTGCCGCAACTATCAGCAAACGCAACAGCATGCCGTCCTCGCGTAAGACTTGAACGCCTGGCGCGCTTCCGCGGCCGATCGTCTGAACTGCATGACGCCTGCCACTCCCGCCGGCAGAACCTTACTCCAATCGTCGGGCGCGTGGGTGCCGGGACCGCCGCCATTGCTACATCCAATCAATAAATGTAGATTTATGGATATGCGCCAGGTGTCAACGGTGTACCGCCTTCTTGGTGATGAGACGCGGCTCCGGCTCCTCCGGGTGCTGGGAGACCAGCGGCTGAACGTGACCGAGCTGACCGGGATCCTGGGTCTCGCTCAGTCGGGCGTCTCGCGGCATCTCGGGCTCCTGAAGGAAGCGGGACTGATCACCGAAGAGCGCGACGCCGGTTTCACGTACTACCGCCTCTCTCCGGGCATTCAGAACGGCGAGCGAGGAGCCCTCTGGAGCGCGCTCGAAGAACAGTTCGCGCAGGCGGCGTCCGACCCGTCGGTTCGCGCCGATGACGCGCGCCTCCAGGAAGTACTACGCCTCCGGAAGGAGAATTTCGACACACATGGCGCCGCCGACTCGGTCGATGCCCGGCAGCTCGTGCCTGGACGAAGCTGGGCGGCGTGGTCGCGGGCGCTCGGCCTGCTGCTGCCGCCTCTCGACGTCGCGGACCTGGGGTGTGGCGAGGGCTACCTGACCGTCGAGGCGGCACGCTGGGCGGCCCGCGTGATTGCCGTCGATCGTTCCGCGGCCGTGCTGGAACGGGCGAAGGGACTCGCCCGGCGGCGACGGGTCAGCAATGTCGTCTGGAAGCGGGGCGATCTCGAGAAGCTGCCGATCCAGGACACGTCTGTTGACGTCGCACTCCTGTCTCAGGCGCTCCATCACGCGCAGGATCCGTTCAAAGCGGTTTCGGAAGCCGTGCGTATCACGGTGCCTGGCGGCCGGGTGCTGGTGCTCGATCTGCGAACTCACGGCGAGGAATGGGTACGCGCGAAGCTCGGCGATCGACGATTGGGCTTCAAGGACGAAGAGCTGAAGCGGATGTTGAGCGATGCGGGGTTGAGCGACGTTCGCGTCGGCGTCGGAGCGAGGAAGGCCGGCGATCCATTCACGGTGCTCATCGCTTCCGGGCACAAGCCGTCGCCGGGCGTCGGGCGGGAGACTGGACCACGAAATGACAACTGAGAACCGGACGGAGACGCTCACCGCGGAGCTTGCGCGCCGCATCATGGTGCTCGACGGCGCGATGGGCACGATGATCCAGCGCTACAAGCTGTCAGAGGCTGAGTTCCGTGGCGCGCGCTTCGCCGATCATCCGCGTGACCTCAAGGGAAACAACGACCTGCTGATCCTGACGCGGCCGGATGTGGTGGGCGCCATTCATCGCGAGTATCTCGAGGCCGGCGCCGACATCATCGAGACCAATACGTTCAGCAGCAACGCGATTGCCCAGTCCGACTACGGTCTGGAGTCGATCGTCTACGAGCTCAATCTCGAAGGCGCGCGCCTCGCCAGACAGGCTGCCGACGAGTGGACGCGCCGCACGCCTGATCGTCCGCGTTTCGTCGCCGGCTCGATGGGACCCACCAATCGCATTTTGTCGATCTCGCCGAACGTGAACGACCCGTCGTTCCGCAACATGACGTTCGACGAGCTGCGCGAGGCCTACCGGGTCCAGGTGCGCGGCCTCGTCGACGGCGGCTGCGATCTCCTCCTGCTCGAGACCATTGTCGATGCGCTCAACGCCAAGGCGGGCATCGTCGCGATCCAGGAAGTGTTCGAAGAGAAGGGCATCACGCTGCCGCTGATGATCTCGGTGACTGTGACCGACCGGAGCGGACGGACGCTGGCGGGCCAGACCATCGACGCCTTCTACGTCACCATCGAGCATGCGCGTCCGTTCAGCGTCGGCATCAACTGCGCGCTCGGAGCGAGAGACATGCGCCCGTACGTGGCGGAGCTCGCGCGAATCGCCGAATGCTTCGTCACGTGCTATCCGAACGCCGGGCTGCCGAACGCGTTCGGCGAGTACGACGAGCGCCCGCCGGATACCGCCGGCCTGCTGCGCGAGTTCGCCGAGAGCGGCTTCGTGAACATCGTCGGCGGCTGCTGCGGCACGACCCCGGATCACATTCGAGCGATTGCCGACGCGGTGAAGGAGCTTCCGCCGCGGTCCTGGAGCACCGAGAGGACCGACAGCACCGAGAGGGACCCGAGCACCTCGAGCTCCTCGGGCCTGACACGGTTCGCCGGCCTCGAGGTTCTGACAGTCCGCCCCGACTCGAACTTCCAGATGATTGGCGAGCGGACCAACGTCACCGGATCGGCGAAGTTCGCACGGCTGATCAAGGGAAACCAGTGGGCTGACGCTGCGGCGGTGGCGCTCGAGCAGGTGCGCAACGGCGCGAACGTGGTCGACGTGAACATGGATGAAGGCATGCTCGATTCCGAGCAGGCCATGACGACCTTCCTGAATTACATCGCAACGGAGCCGGAGATCGCACGCGTGCCCGTGATGATCGACAGCTCGAAATGGTCGGTCCTGCTCGCGGGATTGAAGTGCGTGCAGGGGAAGCCCATCGTCAATTCAATCAGCCTCAAGGAAGGCGAGCGTGAGTTCCTCGAGCGGGCCGCGACCGTCCGGCGCTTCGGCGCCGGCGTCGTCGTGATGGCCTTCGACGAACAGGGACAGGCGGACACGACCGAGCGGAAGATCGAGATCTGCCAGCGGGCGTACCGGCTCCTGACCGGAATCGGCTTCAACCCGACCGACATCATCTTCGACCCGAACATCCTCGCGATCGCCACGGGCCTCGAAGAGCACAACAACTACGCCGTGAACTACATGGAAGCGGCGCGCCTCATCAAGGCGACGTGTCCCGGCGTGAAGATCAGCGGCGGCGTCAGCAACCTCTCGTTCGCCTTTCGCGGCAACGACCGAGTGCGCGAGGCGATCCACTCGGCATTCCTGTTTCACGCGATCAAGGCCGGGATGGACATGGGGATCGTCAACGCGGGGCAGCTCGCCGTGTACGAAGACATCCCCGCCGATCTTCTCGAGCGCGTCGAGGACATCATCTTCAACCGGCGTCCCGACGCCACAGAGCGGCTCGTCGAGTTCGCGGCAACCGTGAAAGGCGCGGGCAGGAAGCAGGAGCACGATCTCGGCTGGCGCGAAGGGACGGTCGAGGCGCGGCTCTCGCACGCGCTCGTGCACGGCGTCGTGGACTTCATCGAAGCCGACGTGGAGGAAGCGAGGCAGAAGTACGCCAGGCCGCTCGAGATCATCGAGGGGCCACTCATGGACGGCATGAAGATCGTCGGTCAGCTGTTTGGCGCCGGCAAGATGTTCCTGCCGCAAGTGGTCAAGAGCGCGCGGGCGATGAAGAGAGCCGTGGCGTATCTCGAGCCGTTTATGCAGAAAGGGCGGGAGGGGCGGGAAGGGCAGGAAGGGCAGGAGGGGCAGGAGGGGCGGGAGGGGCGGGAGGGGAGCGCCCGCGGCCATGCCGAGCCGGGAGGCGAGGCATCAGCGTCAGTTCGCGCCGGGGGTGGGGCCACGGCGCCAGTGGAGAAAGAGAGGCGCGGGAAGGGGACGATTGTTCTCGCCACGGTCAAGGGCGACGTCCACGACATCGGCAAGAACATCGTGGGCGTCGTGCTCGGCTGCAACAGCTACGACGTCGTGGATCTGGGCGTGATGGTGCCGCTCGACAGGATTCTTCAGACGGCGGTTTCCGAGCAGGCCGATCTCATCGGGCTGAGCGGACTGATCACGCCGTCGCTCGACGAGATGGTGCTCGTGGCGCAGGAAATGGAACGCCGCGGCATGACGCTGCCGCTGCTCATCGGCGGCGCGACGACCAGCCCGCAGCACACGGCCGTGAAGATCGCACCCGAATACAGGCGCCCCACGGTCCACGTGCTCGATGCCTCGCGCGTCGTGGATGTCGTGGCCAGTCTGCTCAGTCCCGCGCAGGGCGAAGGCTTCGCGGCCAGGAATCGCGAGACGCAGGAGCAACTGCGTCAGAGGCACCAGTTGCGGAAGAGCGCGCCGCTGCTGAGCTATCAACAGGCGCGCGAGAACCGTCTGAAGATCGACTGGGCCCGCGAGACGCTTCCACGGCCTACCTTCATCGGCAGGCGCGAAGTGCGCGACCTTCCTCTCTCCACGCTGACGCCGTACATCGACTGGACCTTCTTCTTCGCTGCATGGGAGCTCAAAGGCCGGTTCCCGGCAATCCTCGACCATCCCGAGTACGGTCAGGCGGCGCGCGAGCTCTACGCGAATGCGACCGCGCTCCTCGATCGCCTTGTCAGCGAACGTCTCGTACATGCCAGCGCCGTCTACGGCTTCTGGCCGGCCGCAGCCGACGACGATGACATCGTGGTGTACGGGGACGAGGAGCGGAGCGTGGAGCTTACACGGTTCAACATGCTGCGGCAGCAGGAGAAGCTGTCACAGGGAAAGCCGAATCTCTCGCTCTCCGACTTCGTCGCCGATCGCTCGACCGGCGCCGCCGACTACATCGGCGCTTTCGCCGTGACGGCCGGCCTGGGCGCCGAGGATCTCGCTCGCGGGTTCGAGCGCGTCCAGGACGACTACAGTGCCATCCTCGTGAAAGCTCTGGCCGATCGCCTGGCTGAGGCATTTGCGGCGTACCTTCACAAGGTCTCACGCGAGGACTGGGGGTTTGGCGCGTCGATCGACGTCGGAGATGTCGTGGCAGAGCGGCACCGCGGCATTCGTCCTGGCTTCGGATATCCCGCCTGCCCCGATCACAGCGAGAAGTTCAAGCTGTTCGATCTGCTCGACGCGAACGCCGTGGGCATCGAGCTGACCGATCATGCGGCGATGACGCCTGCTGCCAGTGTCTCGGGCATCTATCTCGCGCATCCGGAAGCTCGCTATTTCACGGTCGGCCGCATCGGGGAGGACCAGATGGCGAGCTATGCCAGGCGCAAAGGCATGGCTCTCGAACGGGTCGAACGCTGGCTTGGCGCGAACCTGGCGTACGAGACAGCGCACGCATAGTCCAGGGCGCCGCGGCGGCGGGTAGTAACGCCCCGCGGCGACCATCTACCCGCACTTTTTCTCCGCGCCACACCCGCACACCTCCTCGGCCCGACACGAGATGACATGGAAGTCACGTACGACCGGGCGGACGCCTCGTGTCCCGCCTTGGCACACGCACGTTTCCTTGGAATATCGAAGAAAATCCAGGCTGTGCGGGTGGTTCACCTACTCAAACTGGGCGCGAGTGTGCCTATCCGGAACACCGCAGCACAGGCGTCTCCCC
>JBFWPD010000297.1:0-5594 GCA_050250175.1 Vicinamibacterales bacterium | reverse complement strand
CTGGCTCCAGGGGCGCGAACCCATTCGCTCGTGGCTTGCGGGCCGGGGAGCCGGGTGTCGAGGTTCGCGCCTGATCCCGACGAGCGCCTGTGGGTCTCCAGCATTTGCCCAGTACCGTCAGAATCCTGAGGGCGGCTATGCCGCGTGGGCGCTCGTCGTGCTCGAGTTCGACGGCAATCACATCGCCTCGTGGAACTCGTTCCTCGACACGGAACGGCTGTTTCCTCTGTTCGACCTGCCACTCACGCTCGGCGATTGAGGACCGATGATTTTTCCTCCGGCCGGCCGTCTATACCCGTGAATGGACGGGCATGAAGGTCTGACACAAGGAGACAGATGATGGCCACGGAGCGAATGCTCTTCGTCAACCTGCCGGTCGCCGATCTGAAGAAGTCGATGGCATTCTTCTCGTCGCTCGGTTTCGAATACAACCCCAAGTTCACCGATGACAAGGCAGCCTGCATGGTCCTGAGCGACAAGGGCTACGTCATGCTGCTTTCCGACTCGTTCTTCAAGACGTTCACCAGGAGGCCGCTCTGCGATACGTCGAAGCAGACCGAGGGGTTGTTCGCGCTGTCCTGCGAGAGTCGCGCTGAAGTGGACGAGATGGCGAGGAAGGCGGTCGCCGGTGGCGGCGCCGAAGCCATGCCGCCCAGCGATCACGGATTCATGTACAACCGGAGCTTCTACGACCTCGACGGCCACCACTGGGAGGTCCTGTGGATGGATCCGAAGGCGGTCGAATAACAGGCGTCGGGCTACGGGCTCCAGGCTCCAGGCTCCAGGCTCCAGGCTACGGGCCCGGGCGAGTCACGCTGTTTTTGAACGTGACATTTGGTTCGTTTGATCAGAGGCTTTTCGGAGTCTTGCCTGTAGCCCGGAGCCGGAAGCCCGGAGCCTGGAGCCCGGAGCCTGAAGCCTGTCTATGTCTGACTCGACCTGTCCGCACATCGAGGCAATCACCGAGGTCAAGCGGCCCAAGCAGCTAGAGTGTGAAGAGTGCATCAAGACCGGCTCCGACTGGATGCACCTTCGCGTCTGCCAAACCTGTGGGGTCACCCTCTGCTGTGACAGCTCTCCCAAGAAGCACATGAGCCGTCATTCTCGGGCCACCGGCCACGCGGTCATGGCGTCGGCCGAACCGGGAGAGTACTGGCTGTACTGCTATCCCGACGACGCGTTCGCCGAGTATCAGCCGGACTGAGGACCTCGCACCAAGGACGCAGGAGGCCCCCAGCACCTGAAGGACCCCTTATAATCTGCCCATGTCCGACGAGTCTCGAGTCTCCGGTACGCGCTGGGCAGACGACTTCCTTGCCGATCTCCGCTACGGGTTCCGGACGCTCGTTGCCCATCGCGGGTTTGCGGCCCTGGCCGTCCTGACGCTCGGCCTGGGCATCGGCGCCAACACCGCGATCTTCAGTGTGATCAACGGCGTCCTGCTGAAGCCCCTCCCGTACGACAACGGGGATCGACTGTTGCTCGTCCGTCACTCCGCGCCGCTCGCCGATCAGCAGAACGTCGGCGTGTCGATCAAGGAGCTCTACGACTATCGAGAACAGCTGGCCAGCTTCGACGGCCTGGTCGAGTTCCACCAGATGAACTTCGACCTGCTGCGGCGCGGAGATCCGGATCGGGTCGCCACCGGCGTGGTCTCGCCCAACTTCTTCAACGTGCTTGGCATCCAGCCGCTTCACGGCCGCACATTCGTGGAGGCCGACGACACCGAGAACGCGGAAGCAGTACTGGTCCTGGGGCACACGTACTGGCAGAGCCGCTTCGGGGGAGACCCCGGGATCGTGGGCCAGGTGTTCCAGATGAACGAC
Organism: Vicinamibacterales bacterium; assembly: GCA_050250175.1. Taxonomy (GTDB): domain Bacteria; phylum Acidobacteriota; class Vicinamibacteria; order Vicinamibacterales; family CAVVIG01; genus JBFWPD01. The sequence goes on along the minus strand of JBFWPD010000297.1, from coordinate 3,768 downwards.
CGGCCGCACACGGTGATTGGCGTGCTGCCGCCCGTTCCTCATTACCCGAATGAAGTGGACGTCTACATGCCGACCAAGGCCTGTCCGTTCAGGGCAGCGGCCGAACGGCAGATCGAAACGAATCGGCGTGCCTTCTCGAACCTGCAGGTCTTCGGCCTGCTGAAGCCGGACGCATCACCCCAGACGGCGCAGGCGGAGGTCGTGACGGTCGGGCAGCGATTCCGTCAGGACTTTCCGGAGGTGTACCGGCCCGAACGCACGGGCTTCCAGACGCGGACGGCCGCCGTCCTCGACGAGCTCACGACGGACGCGCGCCCGATGCTCCTGATCCTGCTCGGCGCGACGGGGCTCGTGCTCCTCATCGCATGCGCGAACGTCGCCAACCTCACGCTCGCGCGCATGCTTCGCCGCAACCGTGAGCTTGCGCTACGCAGCGCTCTCGGCGCCGGCCGCGGCCGGCTCGTGCGTCAGCTCCTCACGGAAAGCACGCTCATCGCCGTGGCCGGTGGCATTGTCGGCCTCGTGTTCGCATGGTCCACGCTCGACATGCTGTCGACGTTCATCGGCAGGTTCACCGCGCGCACGGGGGAGATCACGCTCGATCCATGGGTGCTCCTGTTCGCGCTGGCGATTTCTGTGTTGACCGGTCTCATCTTCGGCACGTTCCCCGCGCTGGCGTCGCGTCTCGATCTCGCGAGTGCGATGAAGGCAAGCGGCAAGGGCAGCGGCGGCGGCGCGGTCCGGCATCGCCTGCAGAGCGGGTTGATCATCGCGCAGGTCGCCGTTTCGGTCGTGTTGCTCGTGGGGGCGGGACTGCTGCTCCTCAGCTTCCTGCGGCTGCAGCGCGTGGATGCGGGTTACCGCGGCGACCGAGTGCTCACCGCCGAGATCTTCGGCAACTTCACGAAGTACCCCGCAGGCGAGGCGCAGCGCCGTCTGTATCTGTCAGTGCTGGATCGGCTCCAGAGCGCGCCTGGCGTCGTGACGTCGGCAATCACGAACAGCGTGCCGCTCTCCGGAGCTCCACCCGGCCAGACCCGATTCCAGATCTCGGGCAACGTGTACGAGACGCCGGACCTGGCGCCGACCGCGGACGTCCGTGTCGCCAGTCCTCAGTACTTCGACACGTTGTCGGTGCCGCTGCTTCGCGGCCGCGTGTTTACGGAGCTCGATCACGAAGACGCGACGCGCGTGCTCGTGATCAACGAGGCGATGACCCCGTACTGGGAGGGCCGCGATCCCATCGGGACGGATATCTCGCTGAATGACGGGGAGACCTGGAGCACAGTGGTCGGAATCGTCGGCAACGTGCGCAGCTTCGGCCTGGACCGGGAGGCAGTCGGACAGATCTACCAGCCGCTCCGGCAGGCTACCGGCGCAGTGACGGGCCGCATTCTCGTCCGCGGGACCGGAGATCCGATGGCGCTGGCAACCGCCGTCCGCAGTGCCGTGCAGGCCATCGATCCCGACCTGCCCATCGAGAACGTCCAGACTCTCGACACGCTTCGCGATCGAACCCTGGCGACGCCGCGTCTGACTGCCACGCTCCTGACGATCTTCGCGGGACTGGCCCTGGTGGTGACAGTCGCCGGCATCACCGGCGTCGTCGCGACCGCGGTCTCGCAGCGCACGCAGGAGTTCGGTGTGCGCATGGCCCTCGGCGCCAGCCGGACGATGGTGCTGCGGACTGTGCTGGGGGAGGGGCTGATGCTCGTCGCGATCGGCCTCGGTGTCGGTTTTGCGGTGTCGCTCGGCCTTGTCCAGGTGCTCCGCGCGTATCTCTACGAGACGGCGCCGACCGATCCGATCACCTTTGCGGCGGTATCGGTCGCCTTCCTCGTCGCCGGGGGGCTCGCGACCCTCGGCCCGGCGCTGAGAGCCACGACAGTCGACCCGATGGTGGCGTTGCGCGCGGAATAGATCCGCGCGCTCCACTCCCGCCTACGAACGCTGAATCGTCACCGACTGGACGACGATCGGTTTGATGGGCCGATCGCCGGGCTTGCTCGTCGGTGTCTTGCCGATTCGCTCGACGACGTCCATTCCCTCGCTGACCTCGCCGAATACACTGTGCTTATTGTCGAGCCAGGGTGTCGGCACCAGCGTGATGAAGAACTGGCTGCCGTTGGTGTTCGGTCCCGCGTTGGCCATCGAGAGGACCCCGGGCTTGGAGTGGCGCAGCCTGGGATGGAACTCGTCTCCGAAACGGTAGCCGGGGCCACCCGTCCCCGTACCGAGGGGATCGCCCCCCTGAATCATGAAGTTGTCGATGATCCGGTGGAAGGTCAGGCCGTCGAAGAAGGGCCGCTGCACCTTCTTCCCGCTCCTCGGCTCGGTCCACTCCTTCGTGCCGTCGGCCAGCCCCACGAAATTGGCCACGGTATTCGGTACTTCCTCGTCGAACAGCCTGACGGTGAAGTTCCCTTCGCTCGTCGTGAAATGCGCATGCAACATTGGTATGCTCTCAGTCGTTGGCCGATGGCCGCGGTTCTGGCGGCGGCCCACGATCATATGAGGAGGCACATGAGACTGCAATTGACAGGCTGCGTCGCCGCGATGCTGCTCGCCGCGGCGTCGGTCGGCGTGTCGGCTCAGGATATGAATCGGCTCAGGTTTCCTGAGGCGTTCACCGAGCAGGCGCCAGCGACCTACCGTGCGCAGTTCGACACGACGAAGGGCACGTTCGTCATCGAAGTGCACCGCGACTGGGCGCCGATCGGCGCGGATCGTTTCTTCAACCTCGTGAAGGGCGGCTACTACAACAACGTCCGCTTCTTCCGCGTCATCAGCGGCTTCATGGCCCAGTTCGGGATGCACGGCACTCCCGAGATTCAGCGCAACTGGTCCGGCGCGAGGCTGCGTGACGACCCGGTGAAGCAGGGGAACACGCGCGGCCGCGTGGTGTTTGCCCATGCCGGTCCGAACACCCGAACGACCCAGGTTTTCATCAACTACCGCGACAACAGCTCGAGCCTCAACAGCCAGGGCTTCGCGGCGTTCGGTGAAGTGGTGTCGGGAATGGACGTTGTCGACAAGCTGCACAGCGGATACGGCGACGGACCTCCCGGAGGCCGCGGCCCTGCCCAGCAGCGCATCGCGTCGGAAGGCAACGCATACCTCGAGAAGTCGTTCCCGGATCTCGACTACATCAAGTCGGCGACGATCGTCGCCAACTGACGGTGAGTTCGGGCTCCGATCAGGTCGTCAGCGATGGGCTCGCGGCGCTGGCGGAGGGACGTCACCGCGATCCCTTCGCCGTGCTCGGGCCCCATCGTGACGACGACCGATCGATTGTCGTGCGCGCGGTGCACCCCGCGGCGCGCCACGTCACGCTCTGGCTGGTCGCTGAAGATCGTGCCCTGCCCATGCGGGCGGTCGACACGGCGGCGGGCCTGTTCGAAGCCCGCCTGCCGCCAGCCGATCAAATCCCCGACTATCGCCTGCGGATCACCTACGCCAGCGGTCAGACCGTCGAGATCGACGATTCCTATCGCTACGGGCGCGTCCTCACGGACTTCGACCTGCACCTGCTGGCCGAAGGCACACAGGTGCGGGCGCATCAGAAGCTCGGCGCGCGACGCATCCGTGTGGGCAGCGCGGTCGGCGTGCACTTCGCCGTCTGGGCGCCGAACGCAGATCGGGTCAGCGTCGTCGGCGACTTCAACGGGTGGGATGGCCGCGTGCACCCGATGCGCCTCCTCGTGCCGTCCGGGGTGTGGGAGATCTTTGTCCCCGACCTGACCGACGGCGAGAAATACAAGTTCGAGA
>JBFWPD010000296.1:0-5635 GCA_050250175.1 Vicinamibacterales bacterium | reverse complement strand
CGGCACCTTGCATCGCAGTCGCCCGGGCCGTCGCCGAGGGGCGCGCTGACCGCGGCATCGTCCTCGGAGGAAGCGGCCAGGGGGAACAGATCGCCGCGAACAAGGTCGTCGGCATTCGTGCCGCGCTCTGCAACGACTTGTACACCGCGAGGCTCTCGCGCCAGCACAACGACGCGAACGTCTTGTCGATGGGCGGCCGGATCGTCGCCTTCGGCCTGGCCGACGAGATCCTCGGTCTGTGGCTGGCCACGGCGTTCGAGGGCGGACGGCATCAGCCGCGTCTCGATCAGATTCATGCCGCGGAACTGGCACGCCACTCCGGCTGACGAACACCGCGCGTCGACCGACCGGCCGCACGACATCAGGATCCACCGAGAAAGCAGGGACAACGAACATGGCAACCGAGACCTCGACGCTTCCGTTGTGGCGGACGCTTTCAGAAATCGACCCTGAGATCGCTCGCGCGATCGCCGACGAACGGCGCCGCCAGAACGAAGGTCTCGAGCTCATTGCCTCCGAGAACTTCGTCAGCCGGGCCGTCCTCGAAGCCGCAGGCTCGGTGATGACCAACAAGTACGCCGAAGGGTATCCGGGCAGGCGCTACTACGGCGGCTGCGAGTTCGTCGACGTCGCCGAGCGCGCGGCAATCGCGCGCGCGAAGAGCCTCTTCGGCGCCGAGCACGTGAACGTCCAGGCGCACTCGGGTGCGCAGGCGAACATGTCCGTCTACATGACGATCCTCAAGCCGGGCGACACGATCCTCGGCATGAACCTCGCCCATGGCGGACACCTCACCCACGGACATCCGCTCAATTTCTCCGGCCGCATCTACAACATCGTCCCGTACGGCGTGAAACAGAGCGACGAGCGGATCGACTACGACGAGGTCGACCGGCTGGCCGACCAGCACAAACCCAAGGTGATTGTCGCCGGCGCGAGTGCCTATCCACGCGTCATAGACTTCCCCCGGCTCCGCGCCGCTGCCGGCCGGGTGGGAGCCGCCCTCTTCACCGACATGGCGCACATCGCCGGCCTCGTTGCCGCAGGCGTGCATCCCAGTCCGGTGCCGCACTCCGATTTCGTCGCCACGACGACGCACAAGACGCTGCGCGGACCACGGGGCGGCTTGATCATCTGCAGGGAGCAGTACGCGAAAGACCTGGACCGGAGCGTGTTCCCCGGAGTCCAGGGTGGACCGCTCATGCACATCATCGCCGCCAAGGCCGTGTGCCTGAAAGAGGCGTCCGAGCCTGCGTTCGCGTCGTACCAGCGTCAGATCGTGGCCAACGCGTCGAGACTCGCGTCGGTACTCTCCTCGGCGGGGTTCAGGCTCGTCAGCGGCGGCACGGACAATCACCTCATGCTCGTCGACGTCTTCTCGAAGGGCCTGACCGGCAAGGTCGCCGAGGCCGCGCTGCAGAAGGCGGGAATCACCGTCAACAAGAATGCCATCCCGTTCGATCAGAATCCCCCGATGGTCGCCTCGGGTATCCGCGTCGGCACTCCCGCGGTGACCACCCGCGGCATGGGCCTTCCGGAGATGGAGATCGTTGGCGAGCTCATCACACGCGCGCTCGCCACTCCGGACGACGATGCGGCGCTGGGGATGGTGCGGGCTGAAGTCGAAAAATTGTGCCGGAAGTTCCCCCTGTATCCCGACTAGAGCGTCAGGCCTCTGAGCTCGAGCGGCGGGTCGCCGGCGTCTTCGGCGCCGGCGGTGCTCTGGAGCGGGCGCTCGAAGGATACGAGCCGCGGCCTGGCCAGGTGGCGATGGCCGCCGCAGTCGCCCGCTCGCTCGATCGAGGCGGCCTTCTCCTGGCCGAAGCGGGAACAGGGACCGGCAAGACCCTCGCGTATCTCGTCCCCTCGATACTGAGCGGCCAGCGCACGCTCGTCTCGACCGGCACGAAGAACCTTCAGGAACAGATCTTTTTCAAGGACGTTCCCGCGCTTCGCGAAGCGCTGGGCGTCAACTTCTCGGCGACCTGCATGAAGGGGCGCGCGAACTACCTTTGCCTGCACAGGCTCGAGCAGATCGGAGAGCAGGGCGGCGCGCGGTCGCACGACATCTTTCTGCCGGTCATCCAGGACTGGGCCGAGCGGACTGAAACAGGGGACCGCGCCGAGCTCGAGGATCTCCCGGAGGACCTGGCGTTCTGGAACGAGGTTTCGGCAACGGCGGAAACATGCCTGGGGACCGAATGCCCGCGCTACGACGACTGCTTCGTCACTCGGATGCGGCAGCGAGCAGCCGCATCCGACCTCGTCATCGTGAATCACCACCTGCTGTGCGCGGATGCCGCGGTGCGGCGCGGTGCGTATGGAGAGGTCATCCCGGCATGTCACCAGCTGGTGCTCGACGAGGCACACCAACTCGAGGATGTCGCAACTCAGTACTTCGGCCTCTCCGTGAGCAACTACCGGATTGAAGACCTGGCCCGGGACATCGAGCGGGCGGCGAGCGTGGCGGTCATGGGACGCAGGGGGGAAACAGGGCGGGAGGGGCAGGAGGGAAAGAGCTATGACGAGCTGATGCGAGGCATCGATCGGCTGCGCCAGCACTCGATCGAGTTCTTCGCGGATCTCACGACCGCCCACCGCAAGGGGCGTCCGCCAGGACGCGGCGAGGAGCGGGTGCGCGCCGCGACCGGAACGTTGGAGGATGCGGCATCGAGCGCGGCCGACCTCATTGGAGCGCTCGACCTGCTCGAAGCCACGCTGTCGCTGATGGGTCCTCCCGGGGGAACGCAGTCAGCTGGAGATGAACCCGCGGGCGACATCCTCGACCTTCTCGCGCTCGCGAAGCGCGCGCGCGAGATCAGGAACGAGCTCCGTTTCATGCTGCGAGCCGACGATACGGCGTTCGTCTATTACCTGGAGTTCAGAGGCCGCGGCGTGTTCCTGCGTGCGTCACCGATTGACGTCTCGTCGATGGTGCGCGAAGCGATCTTCGACCGGGTCCGAACCACCGTGCTGACCTCGGCCACCCTGGCCGTCGACGGATCCTTTTCGTATGTGCGCGCGCGACTCGGCATCGAAGGGGCTGACGAGATCAGGGTGCCCTCGGAGTTCGACTACGCACGCCAGGCCGTCCTTTATCTGCCGCCACGCATGCCGGACCCCAGATCGCTGGACTTCGCCGCCGCCGCCGGCCGCGAAGTCTGCCAGCTTCTGAGACACACACGGGGACGTGCGTTTGTGCTCTTCACGAGCTATGCGACGCTGCGTGCGGTTCAGGCGATGGCAGAGATGGCCCTCGACTATCCCATCTTCGTTCAGGGCACCGCACCACGCACGGTGCTGATCAGGAAGTTCCGGGAGACGCCCAACGCGGTGCTCCTCGCGACAGCGAGCTTCTGGCAGGGGGTGGATGTGGTCGGCGAGGCGCTCAGTTGCGTGATCGTCGACAAGCTGCCCTTCGCGTCGCCTGGCGATCCGATCACCGCCGCGCGGATCGAGGCCATTCGCGAAGCCGGGGGCGAGCCGTTCGACGAGTATCAGGTGCCGCTTGCCATCCTCACGCTGCAGCAGGGACTCGGGCGGCTCATCCGGCACCGCCAGGACCGGGGTGTTATGGCTGTGCTCGACCCCAGGCTGCGGACGAAAGGCTACGGCCGGCGCTTCCTGCAGTCGCTTCCCGCGGCACCAGTCGTACATGACGTAGCCTCGGTCGAAACGTTTTTGTCGATCGTGTAAGATATTTCCCAAGTGTTTGGTTATCCTCGGGATAGTGTCGGTTTTCAGGAGGAGAAAGAGACTATGACTCGCCGATGGAACGGTCGGCCTGCGTGGCTGTTGGTGGCAACGGCAGCGTTTGCCGTACTCGTCCTTGCAGAGTCCGCATATGCCCAGGTGACCCTCAGCGGAGTCGTCCGCGACGGCAAGGACCAGCCGGTCGTGGGCGCAACGGTCACCCTCACGAATGTCCAGCGCGCGATGAAGTACGAAGCGGAGACTGGTGAAGACGGGAGCTGGACCCAGGTCGGTCTTCAGGTTGGCGCGTATCAGATCTTCGCGGTCAAGGACGACGTGAAGTCCGAGACCCTGCAGATCACCTTCCGCGCCGGCGCGAGCAAGGTGCCGGAGCTGATTCTGGGCGGCGGTGCGGCAGGCGTCGCGGCCGAACTGACGCGCCTCTTCGAAGAGGGCGTCGCCGCAAGCAACGCGCAGCAGTACGACGCCGCCATCGCGAAGTTCCAGGAGGCCTTGAAGATTCAGGCGAACTGCTCCGACTGCTACAACAACATCGGCTACATCCACGTCCAGCGGAAAGAGTTGGAGCTGGCCGAAGCCGCATACAGGCAGTCCACGCTGGTCAACCCCAACAACAATGCCGCCGCCTACAACGGTCTGGCGACGATCTACAACACGCAGCGGAAGTTCGACCTCGCGGCCGAGATGAGCGCGAAGGCCGGCGGCGGAGCCGGCGCGGCGGGCAGCAACGACCCCGCGGCGCTCTACAACCAGGCCGTCATTCTGTGGAACGGCGGCAAGGTCGCCGAGGCGAAGGCGGCATTCGAAGCGACAATCGCAGCCGATCCCAACCATGCCGACGCTCACTATCAGCTTGGCATGGTGGCTGTGAACGAAGGCAACATGGCAGGGGCCGCGACCGAGCTGGAGACATATCTCAAGCTGGCGCCCACCGGTCAGTATGCCGAGACAGCCAAAGCGCTGTTGTCCGAGCTGAAGAAGTAGTTGTTCGATCCCGCCGCGCTTCGTGCCCGGCTGGAAAGCGTTCGTGACCGTATCGCGAACGCTGCCGGCCGGGCCGGGCGCGACCCCTCGTCAATCATCCTCGTCGCCGTCTCCAAGACATTCCCTCCTTCCGCGATCAGGGCCGCGTCAGCCCTCGGCCAGCTCGATTTCGGCGAGAACAAGGTTCAGGAAGCGCTTGGAAAAATCGCCGAGACGACGGACGTCCCGGCGCGATGGCATCTCATCGGCCATCTCCAATCGAACAAGATCAAGAAGGGGGCGGCCGCGTTCCAGACGATTCACTCGGTGCACGATGTCACGCTGGTCGAGAAGCTGGATCGCGAGGCCGGTCAGCTCGGACGAACGATCGATTTGTTGATCCAGGTCGATCTGGCTCGAGAGGCAACGAAGAGCGGCGTCCCTGAAGAAGGCGTGCGTCCCGTGGTGGACGCCGCGCTCGCCGCATCCCACCTTCGTCTCGCGGGCCTCATGGTCCTCCCGCCGGAGGCCGACGACCCGAACGACGCCCGCCCATGGTTTGCACGTCTGCGCCGGCTGCGCGACGATCTGGTCTCCGAGGGAGTCCCCGGAACCGCGCTCGCTCATCTCTCGATGGGAATGAGTCACGATTTCGAGGTGGCCATCGAAGAAGGCGCGACCATCGTCCGCGTGGGATCGGCCATCTTCGGCGAACGTCGGACGACCGCCGACGCAGGCTAGCTCCCGGTCCCTCGCCATCGGGCCCCTAATGGGGCTCAGATGCCCGTCCGATATCCACAACGACAGGCATCCCGGTCCGGGAGCCCTTCCTGCCAATCCAGGAACACTCGGGTATCGACGCGAGAGATTCAACAGGAACGTGAGCCCCCTCGACCTCCGGCAGCAGCGCTTTCGCACGGCAATGCGCGGCGTCGACCGCGTTGTAGTGACCGCGTTC
>JBFWPD010000295.1:0-5660 GCA_050250175.1 Vicinamibacterales bacterium | reverse complement strand
TGCTGATTGACGACGCGCCCGAGCGCGCAGGCACCGGCGATGCGAGCCGCGGACAGCGCCCGGTCGATGCGCGCTTCGTCCCATCCCATTGTGGCAGCTTCCTGCTGAACCTCCGCCAGTTCCTTCGAGGCGTAACCCGCGACGGTGTGAGGCGCCAGGGTGCGTGGTCCTGTGCGGACACGCGCGCGGCGGCCGGTGAAGAGTCCCGCGGCAGCCAGCACGACCATGACCGAACCGAGTCCAGCCATGATGAGCGCCAGCAGGTCCATCATGCCCGCTCTCGATCGGAGCGCTTCGATGCTGCCGAAGACGACGTTGGGAGCGTCGCGGATGTCGAACGTGCTCTCGGGGACCGTGGAGAGCACGCGCACGGACTGCGGGGGCAGCCGATAAGCGAGCTCACGCCCTTCCTGCGAGGTGTTTCCGGGAATCCGGCTGATGATGCGATAGCCGACCGAGAAATCCGGAAGGGGGACGTCCTCGCCGATCAGGTCCGGCCCAATCGCGCGCAGGATGTAGTCGTACTGGAAGAAGCGGCGCTGCCGTTCGCGCAGGTCGGCCGACCGGCTGCCGCCCACGACCTCGAAAGGGGCGAGCTGCATCACCGACGGCGCCAGCCGCGCATCGTCCACGACGACCTGCGCGCCCTCGTTGTCGAGGATGGCGCAGGTCATCACCAGGGAGAAGTTCTCGCCGATTCTGACCGCGCCGGCGCTCGTGCGCCACCAGCAGCGAATCGGGTCGAACCCGACGTTCGCCGCGTCCTCCGCGGGAGACGCTGCCGGTTGACTCCATGCCATTGCTGGAGCCGCCAGCACGCCCCCGATCATCAGCCACGTCCGTAGCCTCACGTTCATTCCTCCGCCAACCGTCAGGTTGTCGTCTTCCGAAGCCGCCGTTCGGCGACAAACTCGCTCAACGCGAGGTCGCTCTTGGTCTCATCGATGCCGATCTCGACGATGTCGAGGTCGAAGTCCTTGGCGATCCGCCGCACGTCCGCCTGCCAGTCGCGCACCTTCTCGACGAGCCGCGCCAGCGTATTCTTCGAGATCGTTCGTGTGCGGTTGGTCTCGACGTCCACGATCTCGACCCACCCCGCATTGACGCCGGGGACGTCGAAGGCAAACGCCGAATCGATCATCACGAGGAATACGTCGTTTGTGGCGTTCAGGTCCGAAAACTCGCTCAGCACCTCGCGTGTGTTCTCGAACAGGAAGTCCGAGATGACCGGAAGCATCGATGCCTTGCGAAGGTAGCCTCCGAGCGTCGTGCTCAGGCTGCCGTGCCGGCGGACTTCCTGCAGGCCGCGTTGAGTCTGGTACGAGTCGAGGCAGTGCACGATGTGACGCTTACCGGTCCGGGGCCGCACCGTGCCGAGGTGCTCGAATCCCTCGTCGAAGGTGACGATGCCGAATTGATCCTGGAAGAAAACCGCTGACATCCCCAGCGTCGCGACGGCGCGCGCGATGGCCGCGCCCACGCGCGTGCCGTTCGCCCCGCAGCGGGTCGATGTCGAGATGTCGGCCACCGCGACGACCGTCGCCGTGCTCGCCTGATCGAACTCCCTGACCACCAGCGGCGAGAAGTTGGTGAGCGACGACTGGGCCCAGTCGATCGAGGAGAACTTGTCGCCCGCCTGCCAGTCGCGCAGCCCGACGAAATCGAATCCCGAGCCATGCGAGAGGCTGCGATGATCGCCCATGGTCACATCGCGCATGCGCTTGAGGATGACGAGCTCGATCTCGCTGATATCCGACAGGCTGACCCAGGAGGCCTCGACCGGCGGGCTGGCTGTCATGGAATCGGAACCCGGTCGATGACGTCCTGAATGACGGCGTCCACCGTCAGGCCGTGACTGGCCGCGTGCGGTCCGAGCCAGAGCCGGTGCGACAGGACATAGGGCGCCAGTGACTGGATGTCCTCCGGATAGACCTCGGTCCGCCGCCGCTCGAGCAGCGCCCAGACCTTGGCGAGCCGCCCCCAGCAGATGATGGCGCGGGGGGACGCCCCCAGATCGACGCCGCGCTCGACCAGTTCGGAGGGGGAGTAGGTCAGCCAGTCCGTGTCCGGATTTCTCGGGCGCGTCGCCGCGACGAGCCGCTGGATGTAGCGGCCGAGCTTGTCGTGCAGGAAAACGTGCTCGTTGATCGCCGAGCGGAGCTGGATGATGCGCTCCTTGGTCATCAGCGAGTTCAGGCGAACGCGCTTGAAGTCGAAGTTGACGAGCTTTTCTTCCTCTTCCGGCGGCAGGTAGCCGATGTTCACCATGATGGCGAACCGGTCCGTCGCCGCTTCAGAGAGCGGAAACGTGCCCTGGCCGAGCTCGACGGGGTTCATGGTCGCGATGGCGAAGCTGAAGGCCGGCAGCTGATAGGTCGTCTTGCCGACCGTGATCGTGCGGTCCTGCAGGCCTTCGAGAAACGCGCTCTGCGACTTGAGAGGAATACGGTTGATCTCGTCGAGCAGGATGACCTCGGCCGAGGCCATCGGACCGAACTCGGTCACCAGTTCCCCGGTCGACGGATTGATCATCTGGAATCCGACGACTTCGGTCGGCTGGAGGTCGGCGCGTCCCTGGAGACGCGCGAACTTGGCATCGCTGATTGCCGCGAGGATGACTCCGAAGAACGTCTTGCCGACGCCCGGAACGCCGCGAAGAAGAAGGTTGCCGGCGTTGACCTGCCGCTTCTCATCCTTGTCGTAGGTCGTCGGAATTTCGGAGAGGAGGACGACGTTTGCGAGGGCCTTGGCTGTGTGATAGCCGACGAGGGCCTTGCCGCCTTCCGCGATGATTGCCTGGTGAAACTCTATCGCTTCTGCGAGATCGGGGTGCACAGTGGGGAGTAATCCTACTGTACGACGGGGAGCCGGAGAAACTCCCCGCTGGCCCGTTCCTCAAGGCATGGGATTGACGTCCGTGTGCCCGGAATGCGCAGGAAGCGCGCCGGAAGATGAGGCCAGCCAGAGCCGGACAGCGGTTCCATGGTCCGGCTGGCTCGAACACGTGACACGACCACCGTGCGCCTCCACGATGGCGCGAGTCAGGGCGAGTCCGAGCCCTGCGCCTCCGGCCTCGCGGCTCCGTGCAGGGTCGGCCCTGAAGAACGGCTCGAAAACGCGCGGCAGGTCCGAGGGGGCGATCCCGATGCCCGTGTCGGCAACGGTGATCTCACCGCCTCCCAGGCAGTCTCTGATGGTGACCGAGACCCGTCCGCCGGGAACGTTGTAGTGGATGGCGTTGGCGACGACGTTCGTTACGGCATCGAAGAGCCTGTCCGGATCGCCATCCACGACGACGTCGACGAGGTCGCTGCACTCGGTCGAGACGCTGAGCGCCTTGGCATCGGCAAGAGGGCGGAGATCCTGAAGCACTGACTGCACAAGTGGACCCAGGGGAACGGGCACGTGCCTGTAGGCGTCGGCGGCGTGCCGGGCGCGCGCGAGAGCGAGGAGCCGCTCGACGACCCCCTCCATCCTGACCGCGGCCCGTCTGCAGACGTCGAGGGAATGCCGATACTCATCGAGCGATCGCTCTCGTGCAAGAGACCACTGTGTTTCTGTCGAGATGGTCGCGAGCGGCGTGCGCAGCTCATGAGAGGCGTCCGCGCTGAAGCGCTGCTGTCGCTCGAGCGATCCATGAAGACGATCGAAGGCCTCGTTCAGGGCCCGGGCCAGCTCGCCAAGCTCCGATTCGACGCGATCGATGGGAATGCGCGCGTCGAAATGTCCTTCGACCATCGACCGGGCCGTGCGCCCGATGCGATCGATGGGCTGCAGTCCGTGACCGACAATCCACCAGCCGCCTGCGAACGACAGCAGCAGAGACATGGCACCGAGCAGAGCGACCGTGCCGGCAAGGCCGGATATCTCGGTGTAGATCGGTTCGAGCGAACGCCCCACGAGCACGGTGGGACCCGTCGAGGAGACGAGGGCCACTTCCCGGTGACCGCCGCGCGTGCTCGCGCCCGAGTCTCTCGGCTTGACGATTTCGGCGTCGAACGAGGACATGTCGATCACGGTGCCGTTCGGCGCCCAGATCGCGTGATAGGGCAGCGCGGCTCGATCGACATCGATTGGCAGGGGAGGGATGACGAGATCGTAGGTGCCTCCCGGGGCGGGCCGCAGCGCGTTGACCAGTGCGGTCGCTCGCGCGTGAAGCGCCGTATCGACGTCTACGACACGAGTCCGCCACGCGAGGTAGCAGACCATCGCGCCGAAGATGGCGATGACGGCGCCGGCGGCGGCCGTGTACCAGAAGAGCAGCCGCCCGCGGAGGGAATCAAGCATCGATCAGATACCCGAGTCCCCGCCGCGTCTGGATGAAGAGGCTCCCGAGCTTCCGCCGCAGGGATGCCACGTGCACGTCGATGGCATTCGAGAACACCTCGCTCTCGTCGTTGTACAGATGTTCCGCGATCTCGGTACGGCTCACGACGTCGCCCCGCCGCCGCGCCAGCATCTCCAGGATGCTGAACTCGCGCGCCGTCAGCTCGATCTCCGTGCCTTTCCGGAACACCCGGCGCCCGGAGAGATCGATCCGGACGTCGCCGGCGACGACGTCGGGCGATGGATGCCCGACGGCTCGCCGCGACAGTGCCCGCAGGCGCGCGACGAGCTCCGCGACCGCGAACGGCTTGGTCATGTAGTCGTCGGCGCCCAGATTCAGCCCGCGAACGCGGTCTTCGACGCCGTCCCGGGCCGTCAGGAGAATGATGGGCGTCGTGCGCCCTTCGGCGCGAAGCGTCCGGACGACGTCCCACCCGTCGCGTGTCGGCAGCATCACGTCAAGCACGATGGCGTCGTAGTCCACCTCGCGCCCGCGGTACAGCGCCTCGTCGCCCTCGGCGGTGACGTCGACGGCAAATGACTCGTCCTCGAGAGCACGACGGATCGCGCTCGCCAGGTCCCCTTCGTCCTCGACGAGCAGAATCCTCATGGGCCGCTCCGTTGTCGCTCAGCGCCGCGAACGCGGCGGTGCAAGGCGCAGGTCGTCGAACGAGACAGAGGAACTGCCGGTGACGATGAGACCGAGGCGGCCCGCTCCGAAGCTGCGCGCCAGACGCTCGTCGCGCTCGTCGAACACGCGGATGCCGCCGAGCCACACGTAGACGGTGTCTCCGGACTGCATGACGCGGAGCGTATGCCATGCCTCCGGGTCGAGCTCGAGGTCGTCTTCGGATTCGAGCGTGATCAGGTTCCCATTACGCGCCATCGACAGGAACAGCGCGCCGCGCGAGAGGTCGAGGATGGCGGCGTAGAAGTTGCTGGGGTCCTGATAACGCCAGACAAGACCGCCGGCACGCTCGCCTCCCGAGAGGCGCATGCGCACCGAGAGGGAGAGATCCGCGACCGGCGCTTCCGGCGTGATGGCCATGGTATAGCCGGTTTGAGACGCCTCCGGGGTGTGAACGAGAAAGCCGTTGGCGGCTTCGTGGCGCACCAGCCACGAGCCGGGTGCGTCCTGCCGCATGGCCTCGAAGGTGAACCGGCCGGGAGGTGTCCCGTCAGGGTCCGCATCGAAGCCGATTGCGGAGTTCGTCTGCGCGGCGAGGGCGATGCCGCCGAGACACGCCATGACGACAGGAATGATTCGAGTCATGGACCGACCACCCGGCGGCTCATTCTAGTCCCCGAACGCATGAAGAGTTGATGAAGACATC
>JBFWPD010000294.1:0-5672 GCA_050250175.1 Vicinamibacterales bacterium | reverse complement strand
GCTCGATCGTGTAGTTGTAGCCCTGCGGGACCGTCTTCACCCCGGCAAACAGCACCAGGATGAGAAGGACCAGGATGCCGATGACGACGTAGTCGAGGCCGCTGCCCAGGAAATCCATTTACCGTCCCCCGCGTGTTCGTAGCCGGACCCGCGTCGGGTTCCGCAGCGTGAATCGGCTACTCATACGCGAATTTAAGTGGCGACGCGGCGGATTCCCAGCGCAAAGCCGCAACAAGTCGCTGCAATAGGGGAAAGCGGCTAGACCCAGCCCTGGAGTTCGCGGCGCACCAACGTCTCGACCACGTCCATCCCCTCGACGCTGTCGTTGAGGCAGGGAATGGCGGCGAACTTCTCCCCGCCGCTCTCGTGGAAGAACTCGCCATTCTGCATCGCGATCTCTTCCAGGGTCTCGATGCAGTCGGCCGAGAAGCCGGGCATCACCACCGCCAGACGCTTCACGCCCGACTTGCCCAATTCGCGTACCGTCGCGTCGGTATAGGGCTTGAGCCACTCGGCCTTGCCGAAGCGCGACTGGAACGACATCGGCAGCCGCTTCTCGCTCCAGCCGAGCCGCTCGCGAAGAAGGCGCACCGTCTTGTGGCAGTGGCAGTAGTACGGATCGCCCTTGAGGAGATAGTCGGCCGGCAGCCCGTGGAACGAGGCAAGCACCACCTCCGGCTCGAAGTCGAGCTTGGCGAGATGCGCGGTGAGCGAGTTGGCGAGCGCCTCGATATAGACGCCCTCGTCGTAGTAGGGCGGAAGGGTGCGGATCGCCGGCTGCCAGCGCAGCTCCTTGAGAGCGTCGAAGGCCTTGTCGTTCGCCGTCGCCGTCGTTGCCGCGCTGTATTGCGGATAGAGCGGCGCCAGCAGAATCCGTTCGCACCCGGCGCTGCGCAGGGCGTCGATGCGCGAGGCGATCGAGGGATTGCCGTAGCGCATCGCCCAGTCGACGATCACGCCTTCCGCCGCCAGGCTCGCGCCGAGCTTCTCCGCCTGCCCACGCGTGATGGTGCGGAGCGGGCTCTCGTCGCGCGCCTCGTCCCAGATCGACCGGTAGGCCTCGCCCGAGCGCTGCGGGCGCGTCGACAGGATGATCAGGTTGAGGATCGGCCACCAGATCGCACGCGGGACCTCGATCACCCGCCGGTCCCAAAGGAATTCCTTCAGGTAGCGGCGAACCGACCAATAGTCGGTCGCATCCGGCGTGCCGAGATTGACGAGAAGGACCCCCACCTTTCCCGACGCGACCGCGGGATGGTCCGCCGGCCGGGCGGACCCTTGGGTTATTGGCGGTTGAGCGTTCATTCGCAGCCGGACATAGGCGCTCGCGGCAATCTCGTCCAGCCGAGGGCGCCGTCCATTCCGCCGCAGTGGCCCCGCGAGCGCCGGCTAGCGGCGCTTCACATGTTCGGGCTTGTCCTGGGTCTCGGTCTTGGCGAAGTCGCGGAGCTGCTTCTCGCTCATGGAATCGTACATTTCTCTCGCCGCCCCCTTGAGGTCGCCGACTTTGGCCTCGCCGCGTTTGGCGGCAAGCGCGGCGCCGGCGGCATGCTGCTGGGCCTTGGACTTGGCAGGCATGGCTTCCTCCGTGGTTGAGCCTGTCGGGGCAAATCCGCACGGCCGCTGCGAGTTCCGGCTGGAACCGCCTGGTCGGCGCTATATTCTGCCTGCGAAGCTGGATCGGAGCCGGATCCGGCGACACGCTGAAGCCGACCGGCCCCGTTACACGGCACCGACGACCGAACTCGAAGCATGAAGTCCAGCCATCATATCCCCGTCATCGTCGTCACGGCCGACGTGCGGCCGACCGACGGTCACCTCCGCCACGGCGCCGTCGAATCCTACCTGAACGCCATCGCCACCGGCGTGGGAGGCATTCCGCTCATCGTCCCCTCCCTGCCCGGCCAGATCGACTTCGACGCCCTCTTCGAGCGGATCGACGGGGTAATCGTCACCGGCAGCCGCACCAACGTCCACCCGCCCCTCTACGGCAGCGAGCCGAGCGAGGCCGCGGAACCCTACGATCACCAGCGCGACGCCTTCACCCTTCCGCTCATCCGCGCCGCCGTGGCGCGCGGCGTGCCGATCCTCGCCATTTGCCGGGGCATCCAGGAACTGAACGTCGCCATGGGCGGCACCTTGTCGCCGCAGGTCGCGCAGCTCCCCGGCCGCCACGAGCACGTCCTGGACGTCGAGCCGAACGACGAACGCTACGCCATCCGCCAGGACGTCTTCCTTACCGAAGGGGGCTGCCTGGCCGGGATCTTCGGAACCGACCGCATCCGGGTGAACTCCGTGCACTACCAGGGGATCGAGCGCCTCGCGCCCGGCCTGGCCATCGAGGCCACCGCCCCGGACGGCACGATCGAAGGGGTGAGTGTCCCCGACGCTCCCGGTTTTGCTGTGGGAGTGCAGTGGCACCCCGAATATTGGGTTCGCACCGATCCGGCCTCGGCCCGCTTGTTTGCCGCCTTCGCCGACGCGGTGCGAAAGCACATGGCGGAAGGAAGCGCGGGAAGCCCCTCCCGGTCAGCCGATCAGTCCCAGCCAGCGAGCGCCGAGAAGAAGTAGGCCTGTCGCCATGACCGTGCCGAAGAAACGAAAGGTGTAGCGGGTCATGCGTTCCGGAAGGAACGTATCGAACACGTGCCCCGTCGTTGCGCCGTATTTCACCGCAAGGGGTGTCAGCGGGCATTTCATGCCGGCGCTGATGAAGACGACAGTCTCCCCCGCCAGCAGCACCAGGGCCGCCCATAGCCACGGACCTTGCCGACCGCTCAACCCGGCGTAGAGAAGGACGAATGTCGACGCCGCCATCACCAGGTAGATCGCCGTGTGGATGGTTCGAATCCACGCCAGTTTCTGCCGATCGCTCATCGCCTTTCGCCTCGCCGAGAGAAGCCCGCGGGATTCACGGCTCTACCGCCCGCTCACAGCCTGGAGGGCCTTCGTGGCCGGGACAGCGGGTGCGCCCCCAAGCAAGAGCTTGACCGAAATTCGACTCAATCAAACCGCTCGACTGACAAGGCAATGTCAACGATCGGGCGCAGGGTAGAGCCAAGCACCGCGTTCGCGGCTATTATGGCCGCCGAGGGAACCAACACCACGGGGGAATTCGCATGCAATCATCGCAACGAAGCATAATGACCGCCTTCGCCGCGCTGACCGTCCTCGCCCTTCCGGGCGCGGCGTCTGCGCAGGATTTCAACCTCGCCCCCACCGCCGGCGAGACGACGCTGGTCAACGGGTTCGAGCCCGATCCGCACGAGGTGTCGCTCACGGTCGGCGGCGGCAAATCAATCGACGCCAGCACCGGCCCGTCGGCCTGCTACGGCTTCATCCGCAACGCGCCGGACTACCGGCTGCAATACACGGCGGGAAGCTATCCTCTCTTCATCTCAGCCAACTCGGAAACCGACACCACCATCATCGTCAACGACCCCAATGGCGACTGGCTCTGCGACGACGATTCGGGCGGCAACCTCAACCCGCTGGTGACGATCGACAGCCCGATCTCGGGCCAGTACGACGTCTGGGTGGGCACCTTCGATCGCGCCAACACCGCCCAGGCGACGCTGCGCATATCGGAGATCGCGGGCGGTGATCTGCCCGACCCCGACCTCCCGCCGACCTACGGGTCGATCCGCCTCAATGGCGGCTTCGAGCCGGATCCTCGGCTTGTCAGCCTCACTGCCGGTGGCGGGGATCTCGAAGCTGCCGACATCGACTCGTCCTGCGTCGGGTCGATCTACGCGGCGCCGGATTATGAGGTCACCTATTCTCCCGCCGGCTACCCGCTGTTCTTCAAGGCCGAATCCGACGGCGACGCCACGCTGATCGTCCTCGATCCGGATGGGAACTGGATCTGCGACGACGACTCGGGCGGCGACCTCAACCCACTCGTTCGCTTCGACTCGCCCCTCTCCGGTGAATACGACGTCTGGGTCGGAAGCCTGTCGAGCGACACCATGTCGGCCACGCTTCGGATCACCGAGATCGATCCCGGCACCACCACGACCGACGCCGGCGGGACGATGCCCAATTTCGACCTCCCGCCGACCTACGGCACGGAGTCCCTGACCAGCGGCTTCGAGCCTGACCCGCACACCGTGGCCATGAGCTCGGTTGGCGGCGCCGTCGATGCGTCCGTGATCGACTCGGAGGATTACTGCGCTGGATATGTGAACGAGGCGCCCGACTTCCGGCTCAACTACACTGCGGGCAGCTACCCGCTGTTCGTAAGCACCGAGGGCGACGACGACCTGACATTGGTCATCAACGCACCGTCGGGCGATTGGCGCTGCGACGACGACTCGGGGATTGGCGTCAATCCGCTGATTCGCTTCGACAATCCCGAGTCGGGTCAGTACGATGTCTGGGTCGGGACTTACTCGTCCGGTGGCTCGGCCTCGACCACGCTGGTCGTGACCGAGATCCAGCCGATCGATCCCTCGGTCACTCTGCCCGACACCGGCCTCGCGCCCACGATCGGGACCATCAGCCTCGTCAGCGGCTTCGAGCCGGATCCGCATAGCGAGACGCTGACCGCCCAGGGTGGATCGATCGATGCGTCCAACATCGTCGACGGCGACGGAAGCTGCGCCGGCAATGTGAGCGCGGCCCCCGACTTCTCGCTCAACTACTCGGACGCGGGAAGCTATCCGCTGACGTTCACGGTGAGGTCTTCGGGAGACACCACGCTCCTCATCAACGACGCCAACGGAACGTGGTTCTGCGACGACGACTCGGCCGGCAATCTCGACCCGGTCGTGCGCTTCGAGCACCCGGTCGATGGTCGCTACGACATCTGGGTCGGCACCTTCTCGACGACCGAGCAGGCGACCCTCGAGATCACCGAACTCGACGCGCCTTAGCGGCGCGTCCGACGCCAAACAACGCCAGCCCCCTCAAGGGGCTGGCGTTTTTCGTTCCGGCTCAGCTGCAGCGCACCGTGATCGTGTTGGCGAGGTCGACCGCTGCCGCAAGGAGGTCGGGCGGCACGACCTGGTCCATGGGAACCTCGGCGATACGCGCCTGCACTAACGGGTCGAGCGCCGCCGGCCCTCTGAACTCGGCGGAGCAACCGGCAATATCGCCGCTGATCGCGACCGGATCGTCGTCGACATACTCGAAGTCCACATAGAATTCCGGATCGTACACCTCGATCGAGACCGCCTCCCCCACCGGCCGGGGCGCTGACAATGCCAGCGTGAAGATCAGCGTGAGCTGCTCGTCCTGGAAGCTCAGCCCATATTCCGTCGGCGGCTCGACCGCAGCGGGAAGGCTGTCCAGGAAGGTGAAGAAATCATATTCGGCGAGCGACTCGATGTTGAGCTTGGCGAGCGCCTCGAGTTCGTCGTTCGACAAGACGCCGTCCCGGTCCACATCGAGCTGCTCCGCGGCATAGAGCGAAAAGCTCTGGTCGAAGCGCCACACGTGCCGGATGGCGACAACCGCCCCCGCGGCAAGCACCACCTCGGACCGGGCTTCGACGAACACATGCGGATGCGCCGAGGCGGAGGAGGACAGCCCGATCGTGATCAGGGCCGTCCCTGCCAGCCCGAAATACGTCTTGAACAACAGCATCGCTCGACCTCCCTCGCCCGCCCGGAGCAACCGGATCAGCTGCCGAGAATCTCTCTCGCCAGCGCCAGAAGCGCGCGGTCCCGCCC
>JBFWPD010000293.1:0-5682 GCA_050250175.1 Vicinamibacterales bacterium | reverse complement strand
AGCGTGACAGTCCGTTCGCCGGAGCACGGGGAGCGACAGGCGACGGTCACGGCCACCGTCAATCCGATCAGTGTCGCGATCGACTTTGCAGTTCCGGCTCCGTGAGGCGCGGCCGCAGCCATGTCACCACGAGCCCCCACCGAAGACGAGAGATCGCCGACCGGCGTCGTCAGCGCAATGGTCGCCGGGGCGATGCTGGTGCCGGATCACCCGTGCCCGGACCCGGCCGTCACGCACGGCGAGAGCGCTGACGACACTCTGCCCGGCGAATGGCGCCCGCCGGACTTCGTTGCAGTGCAGGAGTGCCTGACACTCTGTGCCCGCGCGGTCCGGCAGTTCCACACTTATCCCGAATCCAGTCCGCTGTGCCGCGACGCCATCGCAGCGTGTCATCAGGCGCTGGTCGTGTTGGCCGGCCGAGACCATCTCGCCTTCCGTGTCGCGCCCCATCACCTCTTCGTCGATGACGTGCCGGTCGGTGCGGGAACGATCATCGAGCACGAGCTCGCCCGGCGATTGCATCGGGCACACGTCGCGGTGGTCGAAATCGGTCGGATGGCCACTCCCCGCGACCTGACGCGCTTCTGCAGCGACTTGAGCCGGTTCGGGGAGTCGATCCGATCGTCCGGATCGTTCCTCGAGCTGCTGACCGAGCATGGCGTGGGCCATATCACGGCCCGGCCGGCCCATCGTCCTGAGGTGTTCGACGTCGGCATCGTCCAGCCGCCGGTACAGCAGCTCGTGGAGCACGAGAAGCAGCGTCGGCAAGCGCTGTTCGCGGCCGGCGGGCCGGTCCAGCATCTCTACCCGCCCGACAAGGGTTGGATTCGTGTCGACCCATCGGCCAGCCCCGACTCGCTGTCCTTGGTCGACCTCGCGCTACTCATCGACAACCCGGCCGACGTGGCGGTGGCGCTGATGCGGTTGACGGGCGACGAGGTCGAAGCGACGCAGGATCCGCGAGTAGCGTTCGAAGCCAAGTTCTCGGACCTCGCGCTGATCTTCTCTGCCGTCGACCCGCGTCTCGCCCGGCTGCTCTTCTCGAAGCTCTCCAGAGCGATGCTCGAGCTGGATGCGGATCGCCGTGCGCGGCTGCTCAAGCGAACGGTGCTTCCCGGGTTACTCGACGGGAAGCTGGATGGGTCGGTCCTGACCGACTTCCCCGACGTCGATCTCGCCGAAGCGCTCTGCCTGCTGCTCGATCTCGAGACCGCCTCGCCCGACGTGCTGACGACCGCTCTCGACCGCCTGGGACTGCCGCCAGTCAGGCGTCAGCAGATCGTCCCGATCCTCGAAGCGCGTCTACGAGGGCCGGCAGAGAAGACGCGCACCGATTCGTACGGGCACGATCACGCCATCGAGACCTACGCGCGAAAGCTGATCGCGATGAAGCCGGGTGAAGCGCGCAGCTTCGCCGAGTACACCGCGTTCGACCTCTCGGTGACCGAACAGACCCGATCGGCCGTCGCCGGACTCGTGTCGGCGATCCAGACGACGAACCTCCTGGCAGCGGAACTCGAGACACGCTGTCGTCTCGTGCGCCTCGAGCCGAATCCGGCTCTCGTTTCCACCTTCATGGACCGGACACTCCTGCTCTTCGAGCGCCTCGAGCGACAGCATCGATGGGGAGTGCTTGCCCAGTGGGCCGGACGTTTCGGCGAACTGGCGGATGCGCTGCGCGAGAGTCGTCCTGACGCCGCAGACGCCATCCTCGCAGGCCTTCAGCGCTTCTGCACCGTGCGGCGGGCATTGGTGCTCGCCGAGCTGTGCAAGGGGGATGCGAAGGCGAGAGCAGCAGCTCACGCCTTCATCGTCGGATTTGGCGCGGCGCCTGTGGAGGCATTCCTGGCGGCGCTCGACGCGCCGGGGACCGCAGCGACCGCGCGGCCGTTGATCGGACTGATGGCAGAGCACGCAGAGACGTTCGCGCCCATGATGGCGACTCGGCTGCTCACGTGCGGGACTCCGGCGCGTCAGGCGATCGTGCGGGTGCTGGGCAGTGCAGGGGCCGACTACGCACCAGTGCTCATCGAATTTCTCGACGTATGCGACGAGACGTCCGGCCGGGAGGCGTTCCGCGCACTCGCCAGGATAGGCACCGCGCCTGCCGCAGCCGCCGTCGCGGCGCACCTGAGCGGGCGCGTCGCGTGGGCCTCGCTGGCGGCCGAAGAGGCGCTCTGGCAGTTCCCTCCGACGCAGGCTGCCGCTCAGGTGCGAAAGCTGCTCGCGAGTCGTGACTTCGTGCTCGGACATCCAGACGTCGCAGGACGTCTGCTGGAGCGGGCGGCGCAGGCTGGGACGACGGGGCTGGCCCCGGCGCTCGAAACGATAGCGCCGCTCCGTTTCCGGTTCTGGAAGCCCGCGCTTGTGCGCGTCGCCATCAAGGCGCGCCAGATGCTGCACTCATGACGACGCCGACGCCTGTCACGACCGCGGTTGCGCCCGCACTCGATCCGGTTGCCATCCTGAAAGGGCTGGCGACCCTCCGCCGCCTGACCGGCACGTACCCGCCGGGGCATCCGATGGTCGAGCAGCGCCTGAACGAGCTGGAGGAATTGATCCAAGCCCACTTGGTTCAGGGTAAGCCGGTCCGCATCGATATCGTGCACGGTGAAGTGCATCTGGACGCCGTCGCCTTTACTCATGACACCCAAACCACAGCGCAGCTGATTCAGGATCTCGTCACGCTCGGCGTGCACAGCGTCCATATCTCGGAGGGGATCACGGCGGGCGAGCTCCTCGCCCTTGCCCGTTTCCTGTGGGACCTGAAGGAGATTGCGCCTCGCGAGCCACTGGAGCGGCAGCTGGCCGAACGCGGGGTCTCGCACGTGAGCCTCGGCCGACTCGTGCCGCTCGATACCCGGTGGCGAGCGCAGCAATGGCCCGACGCCCCTTCCGGGCCGATCGATCCTGACTACGCCCAGTCGATCATGCTGGCGCAGCAGACCTTCGACCAGGTGGCGGCGGGACAGGCGCTCAAGCCGGCCACCATACGCGATCTGGTGCAGCTCCTGATGTTCAAGGTCGCGCGGAGCAATGCCGCACTCAGCCAGATTCTGGCGGTCAAGCAGTACGAGAACCTCACCTATTGCCACTCGGTCAACGTGTCGATGTTGAGTCTGCTGCTCGGTCGCCAGGTCGGATTGGACGAGGACACACTGGCGGCGCTCGTCGAGGGAGCGCTCCTCCACGACATCGGCAAGACTCGCATCCCGCTCGACGTGGTCAAGAAGCCGGGTGCGCTCGACAAGCAAGAGCGCCGGCTGATGGAGGCGCACACCACGCTGGGAGCGCAGATCCTCGTCCAGATTGATGGCCTGCGGCCGCTTACCCCGCTGGTCGCGTTGGAGCATCATCGG
Source organism: Vicinamibacterales bacterium (assembly GCA_050250175.1). Taxonomy (GTDB): domain Bacteria; phylum Acidobacteriota; class Vicinamibacteria; order Vicinamibacterales; family CAVVIG01; genus JBFWPD01. Next base: position 2,323 of record JBFWPD010000293.1, on the reverse strand, counting down.
ACGGTGAAAGGATTCGGCTATCCCGACCTGGGTGAGGGCGTGGTGCCGCATCCGATGAGTCAGATCGTGTCGGTTGCGGATATCTACGAAGCCATTACGGGCGCACGGACCTATCAGGCTCCCGCCTCACCGGAGCGGGCATGTCTCATCCTCGCACGACTTGCCGGTGAGAAGCTGAACACGGCGCTGGTGAAGACCTTCGTCAACACGATCACGTTCTTTCCGATCGGCTCACTCGTGCGCACCAGTTTTGATCAGCTTGCCGTCGTGATCCGGACGACACCGGGAGACCCGTTGCACCCGGTCGTGGTGCCGGTCGACGACCAGTTGAACCGCGCCGCGGACGAGGTTGATACGAGCAGGCGGGATGAACGCGGCGAATACCGGTTCCATGTTCTCGAGACGGTCCGGCCGAACCTCGACACCTTCGACGTCCGTCAGTTCCTGCCGCAAACGGCGGCCTAGCCACCTCAGCCTTCGGGGGAACCCAACCGCATCACCCGCGTGCCGGGATGGTGTTCCTCTATCTCGCCGCCGAACGCATCGAAGTGGTACGTCGCGACGGCCGGTGTGACTGGGTTTCCATACAGATCCCGCACCACGATGGCCGGCGCCTGACGTACGATCAGTTGGGATCGCCAGCGGGCGGTCGCAGCTGGCGGCAAGGTCACCTTTGTAATGTCGCCCGAATCACGAGCCGCACCCACGAATAGGCCGGCTGCCGCCGATCCGCACGCGACGACGACGATGCTGCCGATCCCTTTCAGCCACCCCACGTCTATGGCACGGTGCAACCGGGGTGCCGGATGTGAAGCAGCGTGTCATGGCGTGTCCATTGCAGGGCTTATCGTATGATTCCAGGAATGGCCGTGCGTGCGCGGGCGTTTTTCAGCCGGCTGGCGTTCGCCCGTCACGAGTACCCACGCCTGATCCCTCTCTTGATGGCGGTGCTGGCGCTGCTCGCGGTGCTGCCGCTCGGACTGGGTGTGTGGGGGGCCGCTCGCATCTTCACCGGTCTTCCCGACGAGGCGGCGATCGGCCGCATCGGGGAGATGGACCAGGCGACGGCGGTGTACGACGCGCGCGACCGCCTGGTGTTCACCATCTACAAGGAGCGGCGCATGGAGGTGCCGCTCGATCGTGTGTCGCCGCACCTCGTCAGTGCGCTCATCGCTATTGAAGACCAGCGATTCTACGAACATGCCGGCTTCGATCTGGTCCGGATTGGCTCTGCAGTCCTGACCAACGTCCGCCGGGGACGGCGGGCGCAAGGCGGGAGCACGATCACGCAGCAGCTGGCGCGCCAGAGTTTTCTCACGCCAGACAAGACCATCCGTCGGAAGCTGCAGGAGCTCGTGCTCGCCGCACGGATCGAGCGGCGTTACTCGAAGGGTGAGATTCTCCAGCTCTATCTGAACAAGGTCTATTTCGGGGACGGTCTGTACGGGATTGAGGCGGCTTCCCAGGGGTTCTTCGGGAAGCATGCAGCTGACCTCGCGGTGGAGGAGGCGGCGCTGCTCGCCGGGCTGGTGAAGTCGCCCTCGTCGTACGCGCCGACCGTCAGCGTAGAGCGCGCGCTGAACCGCCGCAATCTTGTGCTGCAGGTGATGCTCGATACGGGCGCAATCGACCGCGAGACCTGGCAACGGGCGCGAGACGCCAAGGCCACCTTCCACGACGGACTGCGGATCGACGAGCCGACCGGTCAGTACTTCAAGGAGCAGGTCCGGCGCGAGCTGGTCGATCGGTTCGGGTGGGAGGCGGTGTATCAGGGAGGCCTCAAGGTCTATTCGACGATCGATATGGCGATGCAGGACGCGGCAGAACAGGCGGTCGCCGATCAGCTCGCCGAACTCGACGCGCGTCGGGCCCGACTCGCGGCGGGGCGTGCCAAGAAGGGGCAGACGCCCGCCTCCGAGGCTGAGCGGTTGCAGGCGGCCCTGGTGGCGATGGACCCGCACTCGGGTGAAGTCCGCGCGATGGTCGGCGGACGCGACTTCCAGGCCAGCAGCTTCAACCGTGCGGTGCAGGCGAAACGACAGCCGGGATCGGCGTTCAAGCCGTTCGTGTATGCCGCGGCGCTCGAGGCGGGTTACACGCCCGCGTCGCTCATCGAACACCTGAACGAGCCGATCGATACGGTGGACGGGGCGTGGACGCCCGAAGAGGAACACGCCACGGGTGACAGCATCAGCCTGCGGGCCGGTCTCCGCACGTCGAGCAACCGCGCCGCCGTTCGGCTGTTGCAGGACGTTGGCATCCCGAAGGCCGTCGAGTACGCGAAGGCGATGGGAGTGGGGGATGTGCCGCCAGTGCCCTCTCT
>JBFWPD010000292.1:0-5694 GCA_050250175.1 Vicinamibacterales bacterium | reverse complement strand
ATGTCTTGCTTAACGGCGCGGCGGTTGGCAAGTACGATTGCACAGATCGCGTTCGGTAGCGCGGGGTCATCGAACGGGTCGACGGCCATGCCGTCGCCGACGCGTTGCGCCACATTGTCGGTGTGCTGCGCACCGATCGTCAGGACGTTCACTGCCTCGGCAGGTGACAACAGCGACCGTTCGTGCTTGGCGGCGAACATCGCCGTCAGGACGGCGCGTTCGCGGGCTTCCGCCGTGGCGGCCTCGAACTCACCCCATTGGTTGAATTCGGGCAGCGGGAGCTGGGCGGGCACGTTGCCAGCGCTCACCAGGAATGCGATGTCGTAGCGTGCGGCGAGGTAGTCGAGAAGCCGCGCCAGCGGGCTCACGAGATTGGCGAACGGCCGCCGCCGGTCACCGAGAGAGATATTCACAAGGAACACGTCCGGCGCGATGCCCGGCTGGTCGGGCGCGCCCTTCATACGCCGGATCACCCGGTAGAGCGTGTCGACGAGCAAGCGGTCGCCTGGCGTGTGCTCGTCGAGGTCTGCCGGCGCGATCATCAGGGGCCGAACGTAAAGGGGCCGCGTCAGGGCCGCCTCTGGCGCGTTCAGGTCGCCGTGAAGAATCAATGAGGCCATCGCGGTTCCGTGAAAGCGCCGGTTGACGATGGCACGAGCCTGCAAATCGTCCGGGTCGTCGAGCACCAGCCGTCCGGCTAATCGGTCGTGACCCTGTAGTGGAACACCGTCGAGCAACGCGGCGATCGGCTCAGCCGCAGTTGCTGGCAGCCCGTCGGACGGCGGCCCGTCTGCGGAAGCTTCGGGTTCGGGTGGCGCCGCGAGGACGCTCTGCGGCCTCAGGAACATCACATCATCTGCGAGAGCGAGCGCCACCGTTCGACGCTCGATCAGATCGGGCAGCGCCGCGGCCGGGATGTCAATGAGCGCACCCTTATACGCAATTTCTGAAATTTCGGCTTCGTGGATGATGGCGCCGCCGGCCGCCGCCACCATGTCGCGGAACTCACGCGTGGCCTGTTCACGGCGTGCGGCCGTGCGGCGGAACCACAGTTCCACTTCCGTCCGCACGGGTCGCCCCGGGTTGCGCGCAGCCTCCTCGCGCCAATATCGGATCGTCTCATCGGGTATACGGTCCTGGGGACCCCACGGCCGCAGAGTGCGGAGCTGCGCAAACAGATGCTTGAAGGGCGCGAAGCCGTCTGGAAGATCGCGGTTCTCGGCCCATAGCTCCCACAGTCGCAGGAACTCGGCCATCGCCGTCGTGTCCGGCATTGCGAGATAAAAACGGCCTTCAACAAGCTTGTCTTCACGACGTTCACCTTCGTGCCCTTTTCGAGTGTCCTTCTCCGCGAAGAATTCATCAGGTTCAGTTTCGGTCTCGTACTCGACCATCAATTCGAGGCCAGGGACGCGCTCCGCGGCTCGCGCGAAGTCCGCGATGGTGCCGGCGACTTCAAAAACAATGACGCGGTCCGGCGCCAGTGCCGTTGGATCCGTGCGAAGCTCCAGTACGCGCTGAGGCCCACGAGCGAGCGCATCACGCAATCTTCCAAGGGTCGGCCCGATCCGCTGGGTCTGTGTTCCGCGCGGTGGGACGATCGGCTTCGCGCCGCCTCCGGGTAACCGCGGCGGTCCGATGCGTTCAGGGTTTGGAAGAACGAGAAGAGGACGTTCGGCCATTTGTCACGCCTTGTTTGCCTGCCCTGCCCGCGCGGGCGCGCGTGTCCCAGACGTTGAGCTGCTCAGCGACGATGGTCTTGACCGGTTTTTGTCCGATCGCGAGAACACTGCGCCGCTGGACGTCGAGACAGAACTCTTCCGCCTCGGCGTAGCTGATTTTGCCGAGGCGCCGAGCAATGGCAGTCGGTGAATGGCCGAGAGGATCGGAAAGGCGCTTTGAGAATGTCTCGATGTACTGCGTGAGGGCGCGTGCGTCCGGAAGCGGAAGGGGCAGCCGAAGCTGGAAGCGACGCCACGATGCACGATCGAGCAGCTCGGGATGATTCGTCGCCGCCACAACAATGGTGTAGCTGGGCAGATCGTCGACCTGCATCAGGAGTGATGTGACGACCCGCTTGATTTCACCGGTCTCGTGAATGTCGCCGCGCTCCTTGCCAATAGCGTCAAATTCATCGAAGAACAGCACGCAAGGGGTCGTCCGCGCGTAGTCGAACACGCGCTTGAGGCGCGTCGCCGTCTCGCCGAGATAGCTGCCGATCATCGCCTCGTAACGCACGACAAAAAGCGGGAGGCTCGCGCTCTCAGCAATCGCCTCCGCGAGCGTGGTCTTGCCCGTTCCAGGCGCGCCAACCATCAGCACGCGGTGGCGAGGCTCAAGTCCATGTGCGCGTAACAGATCGGCGCGCTGCTGCTCCTCGATGAGTTCGTCAACAGCGCGGCGCACGACAGGCGGCAGAATCAATTCATCGAGACGCCGGCGCGGTACAACCTCGGCGACAAATTCCCTGCCCCGTGGGAGCGCATCGCCCTGAACCGAAACCATCGCGACGGCACCGTTGGAACCTCCGGATCCGTTCGCCTGGATGACCTTCGTCAGCACGTCGGCGAGCACGTTGTGATGCTTGGCGCGTTCTTCGGCAATGATGGCTTCGGTAGCGTTGCGGAAGCTCCGCTTGTCGCCGACCGTACCCGCCTTCACAAGCGACACGAGGAGATCACTTCTTGCCATGTGATCCCTCTGCATCGCTGCGGCGCAGTTTCTCTATCGCGGCTTCAAGAAACCAATTATTTCTGGAGAGCGGAATATCGCGATCGTCGAGCTGTTGATCGATGCGTTCGATGACGTCTTCAGGCAAGCGTACCGTGACCGGTACCCGTACAGGGACAGGGCGTCGCTTGATCGATCCGTTGCCACCTTTGCGATTCACAATGACATCATAACGACTTCACTATGGTTCGCAAGGGCAGAATCGTCGGCTCCCGAAACAGACGCTATTTGCGTCTCTCATCGCACCACCGCACTTCTGCCATCGACAATCTCTGCCAGCGAGCCTCCGGTGTCCAGCGCTCAGGAACAACGAGCGGCCCAGATTCGCGCCAGAATTCGCCTGCCTCTCACGCCATGAGTGCTACCAAAGGGCAAGAAAAGGGCAACGTCTGACGCGACCGCGTCGTTGGCAGGGCGAAAACGGCTCAAATGCTGAGGAAAATGTGCGATCGGGGCGCCTGCACCCCTCCGGTGCCCAGCGGGCTCAGTGAAACCCAACAAGCCGTCTCTAAGCTATTGTGGATTCTATGGTTATGGCTCCTCAGGCTGGATTCGAACCAGCAACCCTCCGGTTAACAGCGTAACGCAGGTGGTCGGGCTCGCGGGTTCTTCGTGCCGGTAGCTCGGATGAGAACTCGGTACTACGTGGTGCTTGGCGGAGAATTGTTCAGAGATTGTGCAGTTCGCCCTGACAGGAAAATCCTCAAGCGTTCCGGCAAGCCCGTACCGGCCCAAACAGCCGCACCTTGAGGCCCGCGCTCCTGCCGCGCCGTACAATTGCGCCATGGGCTTTGATGATTACAAGGTCGTCCTGTACCGTCAGGACGACGGCTCGTGGGTAGCTGAAATCCCTGCGCTCGGAGGTTGCTACGCGCTGATGGACACGCGCGAGGCGGCCTTGGCTGAACTCCAGCAGGTGTTTGACTCGATCGCCCAAGAGCATCGGGACCGCGGGCAGGCTCTTCCGAAGGACACGACTGAAATCATGCATGCCTAGCGCGACGGCGCGCGAGTTCAACGGGTGGCGCCCTGGCGCTCGGATTCGCGAGACGCCGCCAGACTGGCAGCCACGAACGCTGGACGCATAGCGATGGTCGGGCCGTCACCATTCCACTGCATGGCGGGCGCGAAGTCGGTCCGCCGCTGTTCTTCAAGATTCTTCGGCAACTCAATGTGTCACTTGAGGAATTCGAGCGACTGCGCCGAGAACGTGTGCCGTGCCTCTCTAACGTGCGTGTCGCTGCTGACAATCCGGGCCTGCACTAGCAGCTCTCACATCGGCGCAATCGGCAGCACCCACACAACCGACAGAGACCAGGGACTCGCATCCTCGAGATATTGGCGAGCGTCAATGACATCTCCTTGCCCAGGAAGTCCGGTGCCCACGTAGTCGAGGGACGCTTCGAGTTCGACGTCCCGCAGCCACCGGCCTTCTTCCAGCCATCCGAACACTGCGAATGATGTGTCCAATTCGAGGTTCAGCTTGTGCGTATACGCCGAACCGTCAGTAGGCCGCTCCGCCGGACTGAACTTGTCCACAAGGTCGAAGTGGGAACTGACCCAGCCTCCAGTACGCTTCGAAGGTAGCCAGACGAGATTCACCTCGAACTCGAGCTCAGGCTCGGCGTCGCGTTCAAGCGGAATGAGAATCGCTTCAATCGTGAGCTCGAGCCAGGGCAGACGTGTCGGCACATCGACGCCAAGGATCACCTCGAACACGGCTGCACTTGCCTCTCGAGAGACGGCGCCGTCGTCGCCGACGGTCAGCGGTGCGCCCACAATGTTCTCGAACGTGATGGTAGGCTCGACCTTCAGACCCGGCGAGCACAGGAACCTGCAGGTCGTCAGCTCCTGAGCGCCCGATGGAATGGCGCCCGCAAACACCAGTGCGGACGCCGCAAGCCACTGCCTCACGTCTCCTCCACTCGCACGGTATTTTCGCGATTGCTGATGACGCGTCCCGCTCGCATCTCCACGATCCAATCAGCAAGCGCTGCTGCATCCTCTCGATCGTGAGTGACGCAGACAATCGTCAGCCTGAGCGTCCGTTGCAGGCGCAGGATCTCGCTTCTCAACAGCACCCGGAGCTCCGGGTCGAGACTCGAGAGCGGTTCGTCCAGAAGGAGCAATTCGGGCTCGGACACAATTGCCCTCGCGATCGCGACCCGTTGTTGCTCGCCGCCCGACAGCTCGTGCGGATACCTGTCAGAGAACTCCTGAATGCGAACGAGCTCGAGGGTGTCGCGAATGCGTTGATCCACTTGCACGCGTGTAATCGGCTGCGTCTGGAGGACGAAGGTCAAGCTCTCCCGCACAGTCAGGTGTGGCCAGAGCGCGAGGTCCTGAAACACATAGCCAAGATCGCGCTGATGAGGCGGCACGAGAATACGTCCGGCTCGGGACACGGGCAGGTCGCCGAGGATAATCTCTCCCTCATCTGGCATCTCCAATCCCGCAATCATTCTCAGGAGCGTCGTCTTCCCGCAGCCGCTCGGACCCAGGATGACCAGTGCCTGACCCCGAACGACACGCAGCGAAACCTGATCAAGGGCAACGTGGGATCGAAACCGTTTGGTGACGCCGTCCACCGTGACCGCCACGTTCACCGGGGCTCCCGCAATCCAGTCACTACTCCGAGTGAGACGATCGGCACGACGATTACGGCCGATTGCAGCAATGCGAGGGCGGCCACCTGGGAAGGCGGCGCATTGGCAATCAGTGTATAAATGCGGATTGGCAGCGTGGTCTCTCCCGGGGGCGCCACGAGGATGCTGGATCCGAGTTCGCCAAATGCCAGCACGAACGTGATGACCCACATGACCGCGATCCCCAGCTTCATCTGTGGGAGCACGATGGCGGACATCATTCGCAGCCATCCGGCGCCCCCCACCGACGCCGCTTCCTCGTGAGATTCCGGTTCGGCCCTCGCGGTCGCCGCAAGGCGTAGAAGGGCAATTGGCACGA